>CABQNF010000106.1 GCA_902465465.1 uncultured Collinsella sp.
CTATGGCCGAGCTGCACGCCAAGGGCGCCAAGAACGTGCTGCTGACCCTTGGTGGCGCCGGTGCGTACTTCTCCAACGGCGAGCATATCTGGTTTGCCAACCGCACCTTCGACGTCAAGCTGCTGTCGACGGTGTGCGCCGGCGATTCCTCGCTAGCTGCCTTCCTGTCCGTGTGGCACGACGCCCCCGAGCGCGTCGAGGACGCCCTGCGCCTTTCGATGGCCACTGGCGCCAACGTGGTCGAGTGCCCCGGTCTGGGTGATTTTGCCAAGGTGGACGAATATAAGAAGCACATCGAGGTTCGCCAGGTCTGCTAGTTCCGGCACCTTGTCTGAATAGTTTGATTATTTCGCATCCGTCTTAGACTAGGACGGATGCGTTTTTGTTTATCGGACTTGCGTGTGCAGTGGAGGCTGTTTCTTGCTAGACTTCTTGCAGACGCAATCGATAGCCAATTTGATAGTCGCAGGAGGCCATAGGCATGTGCAATGTTTCGCTCAACGGTACTCAACCGTCCGATGCGTCCCTGCGCGTCCTGCGCGTGCTTGAGGCGGCTGGTCTTGAGGCTTGGTACGTGGGCGGTTGGGTGCGCGACGCCCTGATGGGGTACCCCAGCCACGATGTTGATATGTGCTGTAGCGGCCTGTGGCAGGAGTCCAAAGCGGCGCTCGAGGCCGCCGGCATCGCGGTTGTGGAGTCGGGCATTAAATTTGGCGGAATCACGGCTATTTCCGATGGCGAGCGTATCGAGGTCACCACGTACCGTCTGGATGGCTTTTACACCGATGGTCGCCATCCCCAGAGTGTGGAGCGTGCCGCCTCGCTCGAGGACGATCTGGCGCGCCGCGACTTTACCGTCAATGCCATGGCCTGGCATCCCGAGCGCGGGCTTGTCGACCGCTACGACGGCCAGGGTGACTTGGAGCGCAAGCTGATTCGCGCTGTCGGCGATCCCAAGCGTCGCTTTAACGAGGACGCCCTGCGCATGCTGCGTGCGGTGCGCTTTGCCTGCCGTCTGGACTTTATGATTGAGCCCGAGACCAAGCGTGCGCTTGCCGAGTGCGCGCCGCTGCTCGATGCTGTGGCGCGCGAGCGTGTGGGTATTGAGCTCGAGGGCATTCTTTCGACCGGCCACGGGGGAGACGCGATGCTGCGCTACCCCGAGCTCATCTGCGCCGCCGTGCCCGAGTTTGCGCCCGCTCGCGGGTTTGATCAACGAAGTGTCTATCATGCGTTTAACGTCTACGAGCATATCGCCCGCGTGTTGACGGTGGCAGGGGAGCTGGCGCTGTGCGACGGCGTCGCGCCATCGTCGAGCCTTATGTGGGCGGCGTTTTTGCACGATGTCTCCAAGCCCGAGTGCTTTACGGTCGATCACGCCGGCAGCGGACACTTCTACGGTCATCCCGAGCTCGGCGCCAAGAAAGCGCGTGTCATTATGGATCGCCTGGCACTCTCGCACGACTTGGTGCGCGACGTGTGCCTGCTTATCAAATACCATGACAAGCCGCTGCGCCCCGAGCGCTCCTGCCTGCTCAATATGATGCGCTTGCTTTCTGGTGAGGGCGTCGACACAGCCCGCCTGATTGATGAGCTCATGGATCTTAAGCGTGCTGATACGCTCGGCAAGGCCCCGTCGTGCTTCTATTACGTTGAGACGATTGAGGAGATGCGCGCGATGGCGCACGAGCTACTGGAGGCGGGGGAGCCCTATACGCTCAAGATGCTCGCCGTCAACGGCGGCGACCTGATCCGTGCCGGAGTCAAGCCCGGGCCGGAACTGGGGCAGCTTCTCAACTCCGCCCTCGACGCCGTGATCGAAGACAACATTCCCAACGAGCGCGAAGCTCTTTTGGTCCATCTCAACTTGAATTAGCTACCCAGTTTACCTGCGTGTTCCATAACCTGCCGACAATTTTTCGGCAATTTGGAATTTCTTCTTGCGCTGACGTTTTTTGTCCCGTAATATGTTTCCTCGCAGCACGGCAGTGCAGATGTCATGTGGCCCGTTCGTCTAGCGGTTTAGGACGCCGCCCTCTCAAGGCGGAGATCACCAGTTCGAATCTGGTACGGGCTACCATGCATCTCATACCCGGTCTTCCCATAGAAGGCCGGGTTTTTTATTTTCAAACAACCGTCTGCAATTCCCGTTTGAACCAGAGCTTTGCGTTCTGCCTATGGCCCTTACGGGTACAATATCCAAGATATTTTGACTGTTAGAAGGAGTCTCATGACGGAGTCCTCTCAGCATACGTCCAAGCCCCAGGTCGAGGTTGAGGCTTCGGGCGGCGATGACAATAAGAGCGCACGCCGCGGCGCCATCTTTATCGGCGTTGTGCTGGTGGGTTATATCGTCTATCTGGTGGTAACCGGTCAGATGGGACAGTTCTGGGCCGCAATGTCGAGCGTCCAAGCGCCATGGCTCGTTGTCGCGTGTCTTTGCATGTTCATGTATCTGTTCTTTGGCATTGTGGCCTATGCGATCGCCGTCTGGCTCGACCCATATTCACCCGTCGGCATCCGCGACCTGATCTCGGTCGAGGCGAGCGGCATCTTCTTTGGCAACCTGACGCCCATGATGATGGGCTCGACCCCTGCTCAGATCTACCGCCTGACCAAAGCGGGCCAAAATGTCGGCGAGGCCGGCGCCACGCAGTTCACGCGCTTTATCGTGTACCAGTTTGGCCTCGTTGCCTGGGGCGCTATCCTCCTGCTTGCTCGCATGCCGTTTTTCGCCGAGCGCTATGGCGACATGACGCTGCTGTGCGTCTTTAGCTTTGGCGGACACTGCTGCATCTTGCTGGGAATCTTCGCCGTCGCGCTCATGCCTAAGACCGTCACGCGCGTCGCCCATTGCATCATTAATTGGCTCGAGCGCATAGGCGTCTCGGCCACTAAGATCGAGGGATGGCGCACGTTTGTCGATGGCGAGATCTACTCCTTCTCCGAGAAGTTCAAGCTTTCGGCCGGACATTTTTCTTCCATGCTGCTCACCGTGTTTATTACCATGCTGCAGCTCGCGTTTTTCTATCTGGTTCCGTATTTCCTGATGCTTGCCTTTGGCCACCACGAGGTCGACTTTTTCTCGGTCATGGCCGCGAGCGCCTTTGTCCAGCTGCTGAGCTCTGCGGTCCCCTTGCCCGGTGGAACCGGTGGCGCTGAGGGCGGCTTTGCATTGTTCTTGGGTCATTTCTTTGGGTCGGCTTCGACCGCCGGCTATCTGCTGTGGCGCCTCATTACGTTTATTGCGCCGACCATTTTGGCTGCGCCCCTGCTGGGCCTTAAGAGCGCCCACAACGAGAGCATCCATGCGCGCTGGGATCGCGTGATGCGCAAGCTCGGCCGCACGCCTCAGACGCCCTCTGCGCCCACTAAGCCGCGCCCCACGAATGCTGTTACCGTTGATCCCAAGAAGCACGCTCAGAAGGCTTCTGGGGCCGCTAAGCCGGCTCATAAAGCCTATGTGCGCCAGACAGGCGATGGTATTCGCGTATCTCCGTCTGCACTCAATAAGAAGAAGCATCCTAAGTCGCAGTAGGGCAGTCGTGCGTTCTTCATGATGCGGGGCATATTTGTGCTATTTGGGGGATAATCCTCTTACGTAGATTATCTCTCATCTGTTGATGAATGCTCGCATATCGAAGGGACACGCCCATGGCAACCAGCAAACCGCGTCTTGATCGTCGCATCGTTCGCAGCCGTAATGCCATCCTTTCGGCTTTCGAGCGCCTGCTCATGGAAAAGCCGCTGGCAGACATTACGGTGAGTGCCATCGCGCGCGAGGCCAATGTCGACCGCAAGACCTTTTACGTTCACTTTGGTACGGTTGACGGCCTGCTCGATGCCATTGCCGTCGATGTGGTGGAGATGATTGTCGACTCGGTCGAGAAAACGCTTGCTTCCATGGACGGCGACACCAATGAGCGCGCCCTGGGCGCGGCGGCGACCTTCTTTAAAACCGTTAACGAGGCACTGTGCAACAACTTGGTGCTCAATCGTCAGCTGATCGAGAATATTCCGCTCGATGATTTCATGGCTCGTCTTCGTGCGCCGCTCGAACATGAGATTGCCGAGCGCGATCTGCTGCCCCAAGGTCTCAAGGACGAGATGTTCGACTATTATCTGGCGTTTTTGCTGTCGGGTATTATCGGTATCTATCGCACGTGGGCACTGTCTGACGGCTCGGTTCCTATCGAGCGCGTCTCTGAGGTCGCCAACGACCTGACTCTTAATGGCCTGTCGAGTCTGGAATCTCGCTTGGAATAGCATTGATAATTCAACAACTTAAAGAAGTTGCGGTGGAATAGGGATCGTTTTGGCTATTGGTAGGCCGTTCTGGTCCCTATTTCACCGCAACTTAGTAAAACTGTTTTGATGGTAAGGCGGAGCAGCCTCGAAGATGAGCCTCGAGACTGCTCCGCTTCATTTCTGAGCGTTTGTCGTGTAGGGCAGCATTAATCGCCGTTTTTGAGTATGCGGCCCTGTTTTTCGAACTTGTGCATGTCGCTATCGGCCATGCCCTGCGACTTGTCCTCGTGACGCTTGGCGTATAACGGATCGTCGGAGTCGTTCCAGATGCGGTCGGCGACAGGTGACCATGCCTCGGCGGCAGCCTGGGTCTTTTCGCGCAGCTGCTCGGGTGACTCTTTCTCGATGAGATCGGTGCTCATTGCGCCACTCTCGGCGACCAGTTTGGGCAGCACGTCGGGATTCTCGAGCATGGGGCATGGTTTGAGGTAGTTGTCGTTAAACGGCATGTTCTCGTAGTACTTCATAAAGAGGGGAGAGCGCAGCGCGTCGAGTAAGCTCACATCGTGGATGTTGGCGTTTGAGTAGTGGATGAACACGCACGGCTCCACGTCTCCGGCGGCGTTGATGTGCAGGTAGCGGCGGCCGCCGGCGATACATCCGCCTACAAA
>CABQNF010000107.1 GCA_902465465.1 uncultured Collinsella sp.
CTTCAGAGGTCTCCTTGGAGGTCAAGCCCTTGACGAGCTTGTCGATGATCTCCTGCGGGACCTTATCGGTGTTGACGGCGATAGGCCCGTTGAGAACCGGGGTGGACTGGATGATGCCGAACTTCTTGCCCTGAACGCGATCGAAGGGCTGGGGAGCGTCGGCCTTGACGGAGTAGACGGAACCGGCGGCGTTCACGGCGTCGCGCTCGCCCTCGGGGACATCAAGATAGGTGTCGACGTCGACATCGTCGAAGGCGGCAACATCGGCATCACCCTGCAGCAGGTTGACAGCAGAACCGGGGTGAGAGTTACCAAAGAGTACCTGGGAGAAGAAACCCGGGGTACTGAGCTCGTCGGAGGACTTCACGTCGTCCGGGAACGCCTTCATAATGGCGTTGCACGGAACCTTGAAGCCGGAGGTGGAAGTAGCGGAGACAAAGCTCATGCGCTTGCCCTTGATGTTCTTGATGGAATAGCCGCTCTCCTCGGCGCTATCCGCGTAAGCGCTCATCTCGGCCTCGGGCACGCAGATGCGGCTGTAGTACTTGGCGCCGTCGAGCTTGCCATCGGTGTCGGAGGTGGTCACAAGCGGAAGAACCTTGCTGTTCTTCTTCTGGGCCTGGATGAAGCCCTCGGCGCCCATGTTGGCAAGCTGAGCCTTGCCGGAAGCGATAGCCTCGATAGCGACGTTATAGTCGGTGGTGGTCATGAGCTCGACCTTGACACCGGCGTACTTCTCAAGAACCTTGCCAAACTCCTCGCGGCCCGCGTCGAACTCGGAGCTGGACTCGTTGGGCAGCCAGACCATGGTAAGTTTATCGATAGAAGCGGCATCCGAGCCAGCGGTCGCCGCACCACCCTTACCGTCGACGCTGCCGCAACCGACGAGACCGAGGCCGAGCGTCACGGCACTCGCGCCAAAAAGGCCCAAGAAGGACCGGCGAGAAATTTGCTTGTTCTTGATATCTGCCACAATCTTCTCCTTACAACACAAGAATGCACCGGAGGGACCGGGGGTTCTATTTGTCCCGTCCGGCGATGACGTGGTAGATATTAGGGTTGTGGGCAAGCCGTTTTTCGATCAACGGCAATCGCTTGTCATATGCTTGCGCGAAGATGCGGGAACATGACGCGAACCGTAGGCACTTATTAATAGAAACGCCCCGTCGTAAGCTCAAGGGCAGGCATAAGGCAGGTAATAGACCAGTTTTGTCAGCCCCTTGGCAGCCGTTTATAGAAAAAGTTTGCAGGCATTTTCCCAAGCGGCTCGCGCGATTGCTTCGGCATTATCGCCGGTGCGGTCGACACGGTCGTTGACCAGCGCGTTTGCCGTAATGGAAATCATCGCGGGCTCGCACTCGAGACCGCGAATAGGCTCTGGGGCCATGTACGGGCAATCCGTCTCGAACAAAATACGGTCGAGCGGTGTTGCCGCGAATGCCTCGCGCACCTCGTCGTTGCGTTTAAAGGTAGCCGCGCCGCCATAGGCGATGTAACAACCCAAATCCACAAAGCGCTCCATTGTGGCTCGGTCCTCGCCAAAGCAGTGCAGTACGCAACCGGCCTGGGGCACACCCACCTCGCGCAGCACGTTGTACGCATCCACATGCGAGGTGCGCTCCTCGTCCGCGTCCTCATGACGCAGATGCAACTCCACCGGAACATTGCGGCGTACGGCAAGCTCAAGCTGGCGCGCCATACAGTCGATCTGCACGTCGTGGGGCGCCGGCGCGATATCGTCGTCGTAATCCATGTGGTAGTCCAGACCGATCTCGCCAATGCCAACGCATAGGGGATCATCGAGCGCAGTCACAATCTGGGCATGGATGTTATCGGTGTAGTCGGGCGCGCCATAGGGGTGAACGCCAGCGAGATACTTGACCTGCGGAATATCCCGCATCGGCAGAATCTCGCGAACCAGCCAGTCGCTATAGTCCGTCACGCTGCGTTTGTCAGCGATGGGGTCGAACATCGTCACCAACAGGTCGACGCCCGCAGCTTTGGCGCGCACGAGCGTCTCGGGCACTTCTTTGCCCCAAAACGAAAGCAGGTGCGCGTGCGTATCGGCAAGCGGCGCCAAGGGCACGGGACAAGCAACCGTCTTCTTTTTCTTGGTAAACGTCACGCGTTCGACATTAGGCGTCATGGGAAAGCTCCTGAGCCAGGCGGACAAAGTCGGCAACATCGAGCGTCTCGGCGCGCGTGGTAGGTGCGATACCGCAGGCCTCAAAGGCGGCGTCGAGCACGTCCTTAGCAAAACCGTTGGCGCTCATGGAATTGCGGATGGTCTTGCGACGCTGAGCAAATGCAGCGTCAATCACGCGGGCCACAAACTCGCGATCGAGCCCCTCGGGCACCACGCCGTCAACACGGTCGATGCGCACCACGGCAGAATCCACATGCGGTGCCGGCATAAAGCAGCGCGGCGGCACCTCAAAGCGCCCCGTCACCTGCGCATACAGACCGAGCTTTGCCGTGTAGCCGCCATAGGTCTTGTTGCCCGGCGTTGCGCCAATACGATCTGCAACCTCCTTTTGCACCATGACGACAGCGCGCTTAAGCGCGGACATCGTCTGGAAGAACTGAAGGATGATCGTCGCCGCCACGTTATAGGGCAAGTTCGCGACAAATACCGTCGGCTCACCGCCGGCGGCCTGCTCAATCTGCTCCGGGCCCACCTTAAGCGCATCGCCCATGATAAAGCGGAAGTTGGCATAGTCGGCGGCGTGGGCGTCAAGCACCGGCTCAAGCTCGGGATCTGCCTCAATCGACGTAACGCACGCCGCCTCCTGCAGCAGGGCCAACGTCAGTGTGCCGCAACCCGGGCCGACCTCGAGCACGCGCTCATCGCCCGCAAGCTCAGCGAGCTCACAGATACGTTCGATCACATGGTTGTCGATCAGGAAGTTTTGGCCCAGGCGATGCTTAGTCGCAAGGCCAAACTCCTCTAGCAGCTCCCTGGTGGCCGTGGGGTTTGCCAAAGGCGAAGTTGTCATGGTTGCCTCCTTAGCATGATGGCGGCGTCTTGAAACAAAAGGGCATGGACCGTGGCGGCCATGCCCTTACAGCTAAACAGCAAATTGCCGATATGGCGCTCGCGCGGTCTCTACGCCAGACGCGGGAACAGCGGATCGCCCTTCTCGACGGGCTGACCACCAGCAAGCAGGCCCCAAGCGCAAATGCCCTTGAGGTCGTCGCTCGCGGCCTCGTCCTCGCAGGACAGGCGGCGCAGAGCCTCGGCAGAAGTCTGGGGCATGAGCGGCATCAGCAGGTGAGCGGCAATGCGGATGGCCTCGAGCAGGTTGTAGATCACAAACGCCAGCTCGTCAGCCTTGGCCTCGTCCTTGGCAAGTGCCCAAGGCTCGGAGTCCTCGATGTAGTGGTTGGCGGCGTGGATGAGCTCCATGACCTCGTCCTTGGCTCCGCCGTAATCGAGTACGTCCATCTTGGCCATATAGCGCTCGACCAGGCCGTCGGCAATCTTGGCCAGCGGGTTGTCGAACGCGTCGGCAGAGGCCGGCTTGGCAGGGGCGCAGCCGTCAAAGTACTTGCCGCTCATGTTGAGCGAACGAGAGATGAGGTTGCCCCAGCTGTTGGCCAGGTCGGCGTTGTAGACCTGCTCCATACGCTCAAAGCTAATGGCGCCGTCGGTGCCGGGCACCACGTCGGTCATAAAGTAGTAGCGATAGCCCTCGACGCCCAGCATGTCGATAACGTCCTGCGGAGCGATGGCGTTGCCGCGGCTCTTGGACATCTTCTCGGCCTTGCCGGTCTCGGCATTGCGCACGGTCAGGAAGCCGTGGGCAAAGACGTGCTCGGGCAGGGCCTCGCCGATGGCCATGAGCATGGCGGGCCAAATGACGCAGTGGAAGCGGATGATGTCCTTACCCACGACGTGGAACTGCGCGGGCCAGCGATAGGCCAGCTCGGCACGCGCCTCGTCGGTGTCGACACCGTAGCCGACGGCCGTCATATAGTTGAGCAGCGCATCGAACCACACGTAGGTCACGTGACCCTCGTCAAACGGGACCTGAATGCCCCAGTCAAAGCTCGTGCGGCTCACGGAAAGGTCGTTAAGGCCGCCCTCGACAAAGCTGCGCACCTCGTTCATGCGGAACGCAGGCTCAACAAAATCGGGGTGCTCGTCATAGAGCTTGAGCAGCTTGTCCTGGAAGGCGGAAAGCTTAAAGAAGTAGGACTCCTCCTGCACGCGCTCAAGCGGACGGTGGCAGTCGGGGCACAGGTGCTGGCCGACGCTGCCGTACTCCTCGTCGCCCTTCTGGACCTGTGTATCGGTGAAGTAGGTCTCATCAGGCACGCAATACCAGCCGTCGTAGCTGCCCTTATACAGGTAACCGGACTCCTTCATGCGCTCCCACAGGTACTGCACGGCATGATGCTGGCGCGGCTCGGTGGTGCGGATGAAGTCGTCGTTGGAAATCTCGAGCTTGCTCCAAAGCTCCTTGAAGTGCGGGGCCTGGCTGTCGGTCCACTCCTGCGGCGTCATGTTGTGCTTGGCTGCGGCCTCGGCGACCTTCTCGCCGTGCTCGTCCATGCCGGTCAGGAACTTGACGTTATAGCCGACGGAGCGGCGATAGCGAGCCTGAACATCGGCGATGATGGTGGAATAAGCCGTGCCCAGGTGCGGATCGGCGTTGACGTAGTAAATGGGCGTCGTGATAAAGAACGAAGGCTTGCTTTGATCCATGGGGTTTGTCCTCCAGAAAAACGTTGCATACAGGGGATGATTCTAGCGCAAGGGCTGGATATCCTCCATCTATTGCATATCGAGCACCATGGCATAGACATCGCGCTTGCGGCGCGAATACTTCTGAGACAGGCGCTTGGCCACCGCAGACGCGGGCTCCC
>CABQNF010000108.1 GCA_902465465.1 uncultured Collinsella sp.
CACGCAAAGGAAAGCACTTAATGTGCTTTCCGTCTTGCGCAGGACTGTAGAGCAGGAAAGTTCATATGCGCCGCCCGGCTCCCGCGGCTCTCAGGGGCAACTCTCATGCAAAAACTGTCGTGGAGTAAAGTCCGAGGTCAATGGCGTTTTATACCGAGAAATTCAAAAAAAAGTTGAAAATTCATTGCAAACTTGCGTTGACTTTAGGTAACTAAAGTTTCATACTCCTTTTCAACCACTGGGGGATGTGAACGCGCACGGATCGTTCGCATCATGATTGAAGAGGATTTCTTAGACATGTTCACGCATCAGCTAAACATTATCAGCGTAGTAATTATCTGATGCGGGTTAGCACATACAGCTAGCCCGTACGATAACGGGCGGCTGATGAAGATGAGGGCCGTCGAGCGCAACCGATGGCCCTCATTTTTTTATGTCTGGGAAGTTCTTTTTAGAGGAGGAAATGTAATGAACGGAGTTTTGCTCATGGTTGTGGCCGCGGCGGTGCTCGCCTGCGGCTATCTGGGCTATGGCCGCTGGCTGGCCAACAAGTGGGGCGTTGACAAAGAGGCCCTCACGCCGGCCAAGCGCATGAAAGACGGCAACAGCTTCTCGCCCGTCTCCGCCTTCACCGCGTTCTCGCACCAGTTCAGCTCGATCTGCGGTGCCGGCCCTGTTACGGGTACGATCGTCGCTATGGCCTTCGGCTGGCTTCCCGTCGTGCTCTGGGTCCTCGTCGGCGGCATCTTCTTTGGTGCCGTCCACGACTTTGGTGCCCTGTACGCTTCGATGAAGAACAACGGCAAGTCGCTCGCTCAGCTCATCGAGAAGTACATCGGCAAGACCGGCCGTCGCCTGTTCCTGCTGTTCTGCTGGCTGTTCTGCATCATCGTCATCGCCGCCTTCACCGACATGGTCTGCAAGACGTTCATGTTCACCCCGGCCGTTGACGCTTCTGGTGCTGCTACCGGTGCCATCGACTTCACCAAGTCCTATGCCGCCGGCTGCGCTGGTACCATCTCCATCCTGTTCACCTTCGTCGCTATCGCCTTTGGTTGGGCCCAGAAGAAGTTCAACCTCACCGGCGCTGCCGAGTTCGTCACCGGCGTGGTCCTCATGGTTCTCATGTTCGCCGTCGGTATGCAGTTCCCGGTCTACCTGGATAAGTTCCAGTGGTTCGCCGTCGTCATGGTCTACCTGGTCTTCGCTGGCGCTATGCCCATCCAGATGCTCAAGACCCCGCGTGACTACCTCACTTCCATCATGATGATCGTCATGATCGTCTGCGCTGTCCTCGGCATCGTCGTCCTGGGCGTCAACGGTCAGGCCACTATCACCGCTCCGGTCTTCACCGGCTTCTCCACTGCCTCCGGCATGATGTTCCCGGTCCTGTTCGTCTCCGTCGCTTGCGGTGCTCTCTCCGGTTTCCACAGCCTCGTTTCTTCCGGCACCTCTTCTAAGCAGGTCGAGAAGGAGCAGGACGCCGTCAAGGTCGGTTACGGCGCCATGATCGTCGAGTCCTTCGTCGGCATCCTTGCCATCATCGTCGCCGGCATCATGTTCTCCGACATGAACACCGCCGGTACCGGCGCCCTCAACGCCGGTGTCGCTTCCACCCCGTTCCAGATCTTCGCCGCTGGCATCTCCCGCGGTATGCAGGCCTTCGGTGTTGACGGCACGCTCGCTACCGTCTTTATGACCATGAACGTCTCCGCTCTGGCCCTGACCTCGCTCGACGCCGTCGCTCGCATCGCCCGCACTTCGTTCTCCGAGTTCTTTGCCCAGACCAACGACGCCCTGGCCATCGAGTCCAAGGCCGGCTACATGAAGGTCCTCGGCAACCCCTGGTTCGCCACGGTCGTCACCCTGCTTCCCGGTCTCGCCCTCGCTTTTGGTGGCTATGCCAACATCTGGCCGCTCTTTGGTGCTTCCAACCAGCTGCTCGGCGGCATGACCATGATCACCCTCGCCGTGTTCTGCAAGTGCACCGACCGCAAGGGCTGGATGCTCTACGTGCCCGTCGTCTTCCTGCTCTGCTGCACCTTCACCTCGCTGGTCCAGAGCGCCATGGGCTGCATGACCGCCGTCCAGGCCTACGGTTTCTTCGGTACCATCCCGGCTACCGCCACCACGGCCGCCGTCTCCGTCGCCGCCACCAAGGGCCTGCAGCTCGTCTTTGCTGTCCTGCTGATGGTCCTGGGCCTCATCGTTGCCGTTAACTGCCTCAAGGAGTTCTTCGGCAAGGAGGCTGGCTCCATGCCCGACGAGGAGCCCGAGTGGTCCGAGATGGGCAAGGCCGAGTATGGCCGCGCTGCTGCTGCCGAGGCTCCTGCCGACGCCGAGGCCGCCAAGGCTTAGTCGACCTGACGAGTTGAACGTCACATCTATATGACTCGGAAAGACCGGGTCCGCGACTTCGCGGGCTCGGTCCTTTTTTCATGCAAAAGCGGGTGACGCTCGAGTGTTCTCGCAGATGTTTTGCATGGATAAGGGCGCGCGTTGTACCATATAGACGTATATGTGTGCATATGAAAGGGGCCCCGTGGCCAAGACGGTATATTCCGATAACCAAAATAATGTCGATGCCCTGGCTGAACGTCTGAGCAGCCAGACGTCGCTTTCTGCCGAGCGTGCCAAGCTGGTTGCCTACGACCTGCTCTGCCGCAAGGCGCTCAAGATTAAGTCGAGTGCGCTGGCGCAGATTTTCCGCTCCGTCGATAAGGAATGTGACACCAAGGCGATGCGCGATGAGCTTATCGCGGCAAATATCGTGACAAAGATCGAGGGTAGCGGCATTAACGGGCGCCCGGCGTTCTATACCATCAATGCCGAGATCAGCGATGTTCAGGAGCAGCCCGCCGAGTCCGTCGAAGATTTTGTCGTCGAGGATTCCGCTGACGTGCCTGCTGTGGAAGAAGTTGCTCCGCGTGAGCATGTCGATACCGATGAGTTGCTCGATGAGAACGTCGTGCGTGCCTTTACGGCCAAGGCGGGACGCGGCGGTTTTGGCGGGGGTGGCAAGCGCGATGCGCAGCGCCGCGCCCAGCAGGAGCGCTTCCGTCGCGCCGTTGCTCAAAAGGGTGAGACGGATGCCGAGGCCGTCGAGGAAAAGTCCGTCGGGATGCAGGAGCCGACTCGCACTCAAGAGCATGCTGAGATCCAGGAGCCCAAGCGTCGCCGCGGTGCCCACTTTAAGGCCGAGCAGCGAGGTATTGCATGCGAGGTCCAGGATTCCGTCGAGGCTGCTGACGCGTCAGATGAACCGGTTAAGAAGGCTCCGGGTTCATGCCGTCCCGGACGTGGTTTTGCGGGGCGCGCGTATCCCGTAAGGCGTCAGGAGAAGAGCGAGCCGGCTTCGACCACTCAGGACGAGAAGGACAAGAAGGCCGTTGAGCCGGCGGCTCGCGAACAGAAGCCTGTTGAGCCGCAGCTTGAGGTTGATGCCGAGGCCAAGGGCCAGCAGCCTACTGATGAGCAGGCGGAGCAGGGCGCGTCGAGCAAGCCTCGCCGCCATCGTGGGGGCCGCAGTTCCCATGCCGAGACTGCAACCGAGAAGACCACGCCGCAGAACGAGGATGCGAAGGCCGAGGTTTCTTCGGGGCAGCCTAAGCGCCAGTCAGCGAAGGAGAGCAAGTCCGATCGTCCGCAGAAGCAGACGTCTATGCCGAAGCGCGAGCGCAATTCCCAAGGCGATTCTAAGCGCAGGTCTCAGAAGAAGCCGGAGTCTGCCGCAGTAGATACTGCTGCCCAGCAGCCCGAGTCGGCCGCCCACGGCGAGGTCTCGGCGTTTGCCCTTGCCCGCGTTTTAGGCAGGCAGCTGCTCAAAGTTGTCCCTACGCCCACGGCGCTCTCCAAGATCAAGGAGCAGCAGACACAGATCGTAAAGGTCGAGGGCAAGGACGGCAAAAAGGCTCCGCAGCGCACTCAGCACAACGAGATGTCCAACCGCAAGATTGCCGAGGAAATCGCAATCATCCAGGCTTGGATCGAGCAGAACCGAGGTGCCGATACGCCGGTTGCCTCGCGCCGCCAGCGTGCCTACCAGATCTTTAACGACGAGAAGGCTTTTGACGGCAAGCACGGTGAGCGCCTGATCAGACGTATGACCGAAAAGGGCATCAGCATGCAGGCGATCAAGGTCGCCCCCAATCGCCCCGTGCACTTTACGGGCTTCTTTACGCTGGGAGCCGACAAGCCGTTCATTATGGTCGAGAACCTGGACACCTACGACGAGATCGTCAAGCTGCTGCGTGGCCGCAAGCACGCCAAGCTCTTTGGCATCAAGGTGGGCGGCGGATGCAAGGCGAGCGTCTCGCATGCCCTGGACGATTATCTGGCCGAGATTGGCTATCGCTTTAACTACGTCTACTACGTGGGCGACATCGATCGCGAGGGCGCGCGCATCGTCGAGCAGACTCGCAATGCCAATGTGGTTGAGATTCGCCTGCATGCCGGCATGTACCGCGCCATGCTCGCCGAGCATAAGCGTCGCGTGAAGGCCGGCGGAGAGTGCGAGCCCGCGGCTGCCAACCAGGGTGTGCCGCAGAACCTGGCAGCGACGATCAAGGATCTGCCCATGGTTACGCGCGTACAGTTCCGCAACGTGCTACGTGAAGGCGGGCGCATTCCGCAGGAGATTCTGATGACCGCAGACTATCGGGATGGCGACTCGGGAAGCTTCGACCGCATGCTGAACAATTAAATTCCGCCGGCCCCGGGAGAGCGGGGACACCGGCTTAGGTTTCCTGCTCTACAGTCCT
>CABQNF010000109.1 GCA_902465465.1 uncultured Collinsella sp.
CGGCCCTGCCGGGGCGCGAGGCGTAGGGACTACCCACACGAACTCACGAAGGCTCTAAAAAAGCTTAGGTGGTACCCCGCTTATTTTTTCAATGAAACAAGGCGGCATAGCGTCACCACCGCCCCTCACAGCAGGCCGTCTAGTTCTTGGCAACCAAAAAGACACCGTCAGCATATCGAAGGCGAATACTTTTCCGAGAAGTGAACGAGTAAAAACAGTGCCCTGTAGCATCGACATTTTTAAGGACTCAATTCCTGCGGTTTTTGTCTAAGAATCCTGCAGTTTTGTTCGAAAAAGTGTGCATGTTCCAGGGGTCCAGATTTACTCGTTCACTTCGCGGAAAACCATTCACCTTCGATTCGAGCCTTAACCAAATGCCTTCTCGAACTATGGCCCCTGTCTCACCACAGCGATATCAAAGCTTCATGGCGGGACGGTACCATCGGACGAGCGCCGTAAATCTGGCGCGGTCGTTCTTTGGGGAGGCATTTCACCCGTGTCGTGGGTCGCAGCAGCATTTGTGTCGGCTTTCTTTGCCGGCGTCACATCTGTCCTGGCCAAATGCGGCATCAAGCAGACCGACTCCGATGTCGCGACGGCCATTCGCACCTGCGTGGTGCTCGTTTTCGCCTGGGCAATGGCGGGCATTTCTGGATCCATTGGAACCATCGGCAGCATCGAACCCAGATCCTGGCTCTTTCTCGTCCTCTCGGGACTCGCTACCGGTGCTTCGTGGATCTGTTACTTTAAGGCGTTGGGCATCGGAGACGTCAATAAGGTCGTACCGGTCGACAAGATGAGCACCGTACTCGCCGCACTGATCGCCATCGTACTTTTTGGCGAGACGAGCAACCTTGCGGTTAAGCTCGTGGGAACCGCTGTCATCACCCTCGGCACGTTTTTAATGATCGAGAAGAAGCAGCCTGCCGGACCCGAGCAGCAGCAAGACCGGACCTGGCTCGCTTACGCCCTCGGCGCCGCCATGTTCGCGGCACTCACCTCCGTCCTCGCCAAGATCGGCATCGAAGGCGTCGGGTCAAACCTGGCCACGGCAATCCGCACCTGCGTGGTACTGGTTATGGCATGGGCAATCGTGGCAGCCAAGGGAAAACTGGAGCAGGTCGCGCACGTTGACCGGCGCGAACTCACATTTCTCGCAACATCGGGCATCGCGACTGGAGCATCGTGGCTGCTGTGCTACTACGCCATCGCCACAGGCCAGGTGAGCGTCGTGGTGCAGATCGACAAACTATCGATTGTCGTATCGGTACTATTTGCGCGCCTGGCATTCAACGAAAAACTCTCACGACGCAGCGCCATCGGTCTCGCCCTCATCGTACTGGGCACTGCAGCGCTCGCAGTTTGGAAGTAGCGCGGCCAGCAGCCGCTACATCCTCACACCTGGCTTGGGATGCCTGTACTGACCGTGGGATGCCGGGCGCTTACCGTGCGAGATGGCAAATTTGGGACAACAGTGCAGGCAACGAAGGCAGGCTGCGCACTCCGGCTTTGTCCAGACGGGAAGGCCGTCGCGCATCTCAATCGCCGCCATGGGGCAGCGCTTAGCGCAGAGGCTACACCCGACGCAGCGGCTAGCATCGACGGCAAACTTGCTCGTCTGCTGCATACGCGGCAGCCCAAACGCATGATACGCGCACGATGCAAACAGGGGCACGCGATGGCGCATCATGTTGCCCGCGCGGCGTGCCCGCACCGCCTCGATCACGGCATCAATCTGCGCCTCGGCAGCTCTATTGATACCCTCAACCTTTTGAGGGTCAGACAGGTCGAAAACAGGCGTCCAGGTATCAGGCATCTTGACGCTCATCGCCGCATCTAACTCGAGCCCACGCTCGTGCAGCAGGTCGCGGGCAAACTTGGCCGATTGACCGGTCGTCGAACCGTACGTCGAAACATAGAACGTATAGGGGCGCTCGCCGCCCTTTGTGCCGGCAGCAACCGATAGGTCGACAGTCTTCAAAAACTCGATCATTGGCGTCGGCAAGCCCCAGGCGTATACCGGGGCGACAAACCCCAGCCGACAGGGGCCTTCCATCACAGCAAGGTGAAGGATCTCGGCATCAAAGCGCTCAATCGACATAACTTTGTCGCTTGTCGCCGCTGCAATGCGACGCGCCACATGCTCGCCGTTCCCTGTCGCGCTAAAGTACAGGATCATCTCGTACCCCTGGAATTGACTCGTGAAAAACCGCGCTACTTGCGCAGCGGCTTGGGCAGCGGAATGCCGGCGGCGATGACGGCCGCGATGATCATGCAGACGATACCCTTGAGCGGGAAGCACATGAGCAGCAGGCCCACAACCATGACCGGCTGACGCATAACGGCGCCCATCGTCGATGCCGTGCAGACGGCGACGCAAAAGACCGGATCTGCGCCGGTGAGGATGGCCAGGCCATAGCCCAGGCTTACGCCCGAGAAGATAACCGGGAAGAAGTGGCCGCCGCGCCAACCAAGGTTGATGAGGGCGGGGGTCAGCATGGCCTTGACAAGACCGGTCGCGATAAGCACGCCGGCGGGAATGGTCAGATAGGTTTCCATGAGCACGTCGGCCTGGGTCTCGCCGGCAAACATGGTGTAGGGCAGGACCGTGCCGCAGATGGCGAGCGCCAGACCGGCCAGCATGGCCTTGACGACAGGGCGCTCCCCTATTGCATGGGACAGTGCCTCGCTTGCGTGCTCGGAGACAAAGTACAGCCAGCCGCAGATTGTTCCGATCAACGACAGAGGGACGAGCCAGGTAAGCTCTAGGTTGCCCACCTCGGCGGACTCGAACCTGGGCATGCCCATGCCGCCGCCCACAAGCTGGCCAAGCAGCAGGTAGGTGCCCAGACCGCCGGCTATCGCAATGCCGTAGACCACCGTCTTTTGCGCCTTGGGCAGCTTGATGGTGATCTCGTCGGACGTGGACTCATCGTCGGCGTCTTCGCCCTGGCCGTCGGCGCTACCGGCAAGCGGCGCCACAAAGCCAAAGACGGGCGCGGTAAAGAGCGCCGTCAGAGCAGCCTGGGTGCCCAACAGCGTGAGCTCCCTAAACTCGGCTCCAAAGCGACGCATGCGGTCGCCGACCCAGCTGCACAGACCAGCGATAACGCCGGTCAGGCCGGCCTCCGGTCCAATGCTTCCGCCAAACAGCAGCGGCAGCAATGCCGCGAGCGAAAGCTTGCCCAGGTTGTCGTACGGGTAGCGCCCGTCTTGCTTAACCTTAGCCATTACCTGGTTGAGGTCATCGGTCTTGGTGCCTGTCATCTTTTCGTACAGACCGATTAACAGGCCGCCCAGCAGGCAGACAAAAAACGGGTACGGCAGAAAGCCAAACGGGCCGCTGGCAAGCTCGGGCGAAGAGACGCCCAGCGCGTGCGGAATCTCGGTCCATAGATAGTCGATACCGTGCTCCATCGCAAAAAAGAACAGCCAGACCGCGGCACCTGCGAACGCACCGGTCACGGCAACGCTGACCAAAAACAGCGCTCGGTTCGTGGGTTTGGCAAGGTTATCCATCGGGTCCTCCCGCGGTCAAAGTCGACATAGATACGTTTTATTGTAGAGCGAGCGTGGCCCAGACAAGCCAACCATCTGCGCCGCAAACGGCACCATTGGGAGTCATAGTGGGGCAGGCTCAAGACTTATCCGTTGATAATCGAGGCAATCTCGCGCAAATCGTCGGCAAAGTAGATGCCGTGCTGGCGCCTCGGGCTCGAAAGTCCCTTATCAATCATGTGCTCGAGCAGCGCCTTAAGATCGTTGTAGTAACCGTCCAGGTTATACAGGATGCACGGAGCGCTCAGGTGCCCCAACGACACCGCGGACATGACCTCGGCAATCTCCTCGAGCGTGCCCGTCCCACCGGGAAAGGCGATGAACGCATCGCCGAGCTCAATCATCTTGGCCTTGCGCTCCGCCATATCGCTCGTCACGATAAGGTCGTCGATACCGTCATGTTGAAACTCGGCCTCGATAAAAAAGCTCGGCTCAACACCCGTCACGTGTCCACCCGCCTCGAGTACGCTATCGGCAAGCGCACCCATCAGGCCCGACTTGGACCCGCCGTATACCAGCGCGTGCCCGTTGGCGCCAATCCAGTTGCCCAGCTCCTGCACCGCGGGCAGAAACGCCGGGTCATTGCCAGTGTTGGCACCCAGGTACACGGTGATGTTCATATTTGCCCCCCCCTGTTGTGGCGCACGACGTTCGTCTTAGCGCTGGCGTCGACGATACTCGCGCACGCGACGCGAAAGATCGGCAAGCTCGTCGTGATCGAGCTCTTCCAAATGCTCCAGATCATCCATAAAGCGTGTCATGGTGTCCTTTTGACGCATCTTGATAAGCGTATTGCAGTAGTTCACCGCCACGCCCGTGAGCATGGCGATGTAGAAGATGCTGATGACGCTCAGAATGACGGTAATGGCGCGGGCAACCGGTGTCTCGGCCGGAATGTCACCAAAGCCGATGGTCGAGACCGTCTCAAAGCTAAACCACAGGCCATCGCCAAACGTGAGGGTCGTGGGCTCGGACAGCCAGACAGCCGTCGAGCACAGCAGGTAGAAGACGAGGAACAGCTCCGTAATGCGCACGAAGCCCGCCTGGCGTAACACATCAGCAAGCGTCTTGAGCTTTTTCATCGCGACCCCTTTTCCCAGATGCCCAATCACGTTCGCTCGGTATTGTCCCACGCCTCCCCCGCAAACGAAACTAGTCATTGGGTGTTCCTATAGTTTTGTCAACC
>CABQNF010000110.1 GCA_902465465.1 uncultured Collinsella sp.
GGAATCTGACGCGGGCGACGAAACGCCGCAAGCGCACCGCGCGTCACGTTAAAGCCCGTCAACTGCTCCATGAGCTCCATGGAGGCGACGAACACAGGAACAGGACCCGCGCCCTCGCGCACGACTAGGCGCTCAAACAGCGGCATCATCTGGTCGAGCCAGCGTTCGCCCAAAAGAAAGCTCACCGGCTCGTATCCGGCACGCACCGCGCGCTCAATAACCTTGGCACTCTCGGCGATAAAGATGCCCTTTTGCGGCTCTAGCACGCAGCGCAGCTCACGCTCGGTCAGTCGCACGTAGGCATCGAGCCGCTCGTCCTCGAGCGAATCAATTCGCAGAACCTCAACGGCATCAGTCATAGCAGCCTGCCCGCACCCTTCTTTACAGCACATCTATACCAAACGAGGCGACGCTAAGCGCCGCCCCATACATTCAATCAATCCGATAATACCGTTCACGCCAGGCGATTTACGCCTCAACGCGACGATACGTCACGAACTCATAATCGACACCCTCGTCGCCCTCGCCCGAGGCAATCGTGGCAACACCGCCACGCCACGCAATCTCCCATGCGGGATCGGCGTCCAAATCGGGAAAGTACGTGTCCACGGCATGAGTGCAATGGTTGTGCGTGACCTCGGCCTCGACGCAATACGGCAAAAACTGCCGATAGACATCGCCGCCACCAATCACCCAGGCAACGGGCTCATCGGCAACCGCGGCGAGCGCCTCGTCGATGCTATGGACCACGTCGACGCCCTGGGGCGCAAAATCCTCGTCACGCGTGAGCACGATATTGCGACGATTCTTGAGCGGACGCCCACCGGGAAAACTCAACAGGGTCTTGCGCCCCATAATAACCGGGCAACCTTTGGTGCACGCCACAAAATGGCGCATGTCGGCGCGATTGGACACCACCATGTCGCCCTCGCACCCAATGCCCCAATCCTCACACACGGCGACGATAGCAGATAGCTTACACGTCATGAGCACCACCTACACCGCAATGGGAATGTTCTTGACCTGCGGGCCGTGCTCATAGCCCTCCACAATCAGGTCGTCGGTCGTAAACGCATAGAAATCGTGCACGTCGGGGTTAAGCGTTACCTTAGGCGCCGCAAACTGCGGACGCTCGATAAGTTCGCGGACAATATCGACATGACGGTCGTAGATATGGGCGTCGGCGATCACATGCAGCAGCTCGCCGGGAATCATATCGATCGACTGCGCAACCATCATCAGCAAGATGGCGTACTGACACACATTCCAGTTGTTCGCGGCCAAAATGTCCTGGCTGCGCTGGTTGAGAATCATGTTGAGCGTCGGCTTGTCGTCCTGCGGGCGCTGCGTGACGTTATAGGTCACGCTGTACGCGCACGGATACAGGTGCATCTCGGACAGGTCGCTAAACACATACGTGTTGGTCATGATGCGGCGACTGTACGGTGTGTGCTTAAGATCGTACAGCACTCGGTCCATCTGGTCGAAATCGCCCTCGGCATAATGGCTCTTCTGGCCAATCTGGTACCCGTAGGCCTTGCCGATGGAGCCGGTCTCGTCGGCCCACTCATCCCAAATATGGCTGTTGAGGTCATGGACGTTATTGGACTTCTTTTGATAGATCCACAAAATCTCGTCCATCGCAGACTTAAGCGCCGTGCGGCGCAGGGTGAGCGCAGGGAACTCCTCGCGCAGGTCGTAGCGCGCCGTAACGCCAAAGTTTTTAATGGTATAGGCAGGGGTGCCGTCCTCCCACACCGGACGGACCTTTTGGCCCTCGGTGGTGGTGCCATGGTCCAGAATGTCGCGGCACATGGATACAAACTGTTGATCAGCTTTGCTCATTGACCCTCCTGTCAGTCGCCTATAAGCGATTTTTATTGTAGCCCAGGCGCGCAGTGTCGGATTGGACACTAGGGTAGGCACACGCAATGCACGGTAGCACGGCTCTGCATTCGCAAGCGGAACACCTTTGCCTTTTTCTGACATATGCCAAAAATAGCTTGTACGCTTCCGCATGCGCGCTATCCTATTACTGACATATGTCAGATTTGGAGAGTGTATGGCAGGAAGACGCGAAAAATTGCGCCGTGTTGGGATCATCCCCGAATATCGCGGTTTTACCCCCGATGGCCTGGCGAGCGGAGACGCTATCGATATGACAGTCGACGAGCTCGAGGTCCTGCGCCTATGCGACCTGGAAGGCCTCAATCAGGAGGAAGTCGCCCAGTGCATGGGTATTGCCCGCGCCACGGTGGCGGCAATCTGCAGCCGCGCGCATCGCAAGGTGGCAAACGCGCTGGTCAATGGACGGGCGATCGTCATCGAAGGCGGAAACATCGCGTACTCCCCCATCACCACGACAACGGCCGCATGGCCAGCAAAGGAGGTCGACACCATGAGGGTGGCAACCACGTACGACAACGGCAACATCTTTATGCACTTTGGCCGCAGCGAGCAGTTCAAGATCTACGACATTGAGGACGGCAAGGTGCTCAACGAGCAGGTCGTGGGCACCGGCGGCACCGGTCACGGCGCCCTAGCGGGTCTGCTCGCCAACGGCGGCGTGGACGCGCTCATCTGCGGCGGTATCGGCGGTGGCGCTATCAACGCGCTTGCACAAGCCGGCATCACGGTATACGCAGGTGCCCAGGGCAACTGCGACACTTGCGTCGAGGCACTTATCGCCGGCACGCTCGCACAGAACGGCGAGGCCACCTGCGACTGCCATGGACATGATCACGAGCACATCCACGAGCATGACGAGTCCTGCGGCTGCCACGGTCACCACGACCATGACGGGCACGAAGGCTGCGGCTGTCACTAGCGGCAAGCACCTCGTCGAGAACGCGCTTCCACGCGTGCGACAACCAGCGAACAACCAGCGAACAACCAGCGAACAAACGGCGAACAAACGGCGAACAAACGGCGAAGGCCGCCTGGAATACCATCCAGGCGGCCTTCGTCATACACGACTCAACTAGTCGTTACTTCTTGTTGCGCATCTGCGCTTCCATCTGGCGCAGCAGGTCCATATCGGACTTGGGGCCGCCCGTTCCCAGGCCACCCATACCGCCCAGACCCATGGCATCTAGGCCGGGAATATTGGGCATGCGCATCTTTTTGCCCTTCTTACCCTTTTTGCCCTTCTTGCCGCCGGCCTGTGCCTGATTGGCCATCGTGCGCATGCGGCCCATCATCTTGTTCATCTCGCCCCACTGCTTCATAAGGCTATTGACCTCGGTGGGGGTCACGCCGGCGCCCTTGGCAATGCGGGCACGGCGCTGGCCATTAATGATGGAGGGACGCAGACGCTCCTCCTTGGTCATCGACATTATAATGGCCTCGTTCTTATCGAAGATGCCCTCGTCCAGGTTGCCACCCATCTGGTTGAGCGCACGCTGGCCGCCGGGGAGCATGCCCAGGATGCCCTTCATGCCGCCCATCTTCTTGACGGCCTTCATCTGGTCGAGCATGTCGTTCATGGTGAAGCCCTCGCGCAGCATTCGCTCGGCAGCCTCGAGCTGCTCGGCGTCGGCCGCCTCCTGGGCCTTCTCGATAATGCCGACAACGTCGCCCATGCCAAGAATGCGCTTGGCCATACGATCGGGATAGAACGGCTCCAGCGAATCGGGCTTCTCGCCCATGCTCACGAACTTGATGGGCTTGCCGGTCACCTGGCGCACGGAAAGCGCGCCGCCGCCACGGGCATCGCCGTCGAGCTTGGAGATGATCACGCCGTCAAAGTCGGTGCGCTCGGCGAAGGTCGAGACGACGTTGACAATATCCTGGCCGGTCATGGCATCGACGACCATCAGCACCTGATCGGGCTTGACGACCTTCTTGATGTCCACGGCCTCCTGCATCATCTGCTCGTCGATCTGCAGACGACCGGCGGTATCGACGATGACCACGTCGCGCAGGTGGTCGACGGCCTCCTGGATGGCGCCCTTGGCGATATCGACCGGGTGCTCGCCGTCACCGCGGAAGACCGGCACGCCGATCTCTCCGCCAAGCGTGGCCAGCTGGTCGGCAGCGGCAGGACGATAGACGTCGCACGCGGCGAGTAGCGGTGAGCGACCCTGCTTCTTGAGCAGATAAGCCAGCTTTACGGCTGCCGTAGTCTTACCGGAGCCCTGCAGGCCCACGAGCATGATGACATTGGGGATGCGGTTGCTAAAGACGAGCTTGCTCTCGGTGGAACCGAGCATCTCGGTGAGCTCGTCGAGCACGATCTTGACGACGTTTTGCGCCGGTGACAGCGACTCCATGACCTCGGCGGTCATGCAGCGCTCCTTGGTCTTGGCGACAAACTCCTTGACGACCTTAAAGTTGACGTCGGCCTCGAGCAACGCCATGCGAATGTCGCGCATGGCAGAGGTGATATCGGCCTCGGTCAGCTTGCCCTTGCCGCGCAGGCGGTCAAATGTGTCGTTGAGGCGATCGCTCAGGGAATCAAACACTAGTCACTCCTTAATTGGACTCGCCCACCAGGGCGCGGCAGAAATCTTTGGCATTGAACTCCTGCAGGTCATCGACCTGCTCACCCACGCCCACGCGCAGGATCGGGAGCTTGAGTTTCTCGGCCACGGCCATGGCGATACCGCCCTTAGCCGTGCCGTCGAGCTTAGTCATGATAATACCGTCCAGGCCCAGCGCCTCGTTAAACTCGAGCGCCTGGTTCAGACCGTTTTGGCCCGTCGC
>CABQNF010000111.1 GCA_902465465.1 uncultured Collinsella sp.
GACGGGCATGTGCTCGTTGGGCTCGTAGCCGCACGCCCAAGGGTCGGTCTTCTTAGCGGGGGCCTTGGCGCCGAGGCAGGACCTCAACGCGAACGCGAGGCCGGTGAGGACCACGAGCGCGATGGCGATCGCGGGGATGGAGGTGGCGGCACCGGAAATCTCGTTCACGAGAGACACGCCCGAGGTGGCTGTGACGGCGGAGCCGGCAAGCACGCTCTGGGCGACGTCGCCCAGAACCGGGGCGATGACCGGGGAGCCGATTCCCAGTACCACGCAGATGGCCGCGAGGAGCATCTGCGAGAACAACATCGGAGCCGGGGACTCCTTGGCGTTCGCGGCCTCCTGGGAACGAGGGCTGCTCGCGAACGAGACGCCGTAGGCCTTCACGAAGCACGTGACGGCCAGGGCACCGGTGATGGCGAGGGCGGCCGCGGAGGCGACGGCGAACACCATGACGACCGGGTCGGAGAGCGTCGAGATGTTGAACAGGGACTGGTAGGTGAACCACTCGGAAACGAAGCCGTTGAGCGGCGGGATGGCCGAGATGGCAAGGGCACCGATGAGGAAGCAGACGGCCGTGACCGGCATGCGGCGGAACAGACCGCCCATCTTCTCCATGTTGCGCGTACCCGTGGCATAGAGCAGGGAGCCCGCGCCGAGGAACAGCTCGCCCTTGAACATGGCGTGGTTGAGCGTGTGGTAGAGGGCGGCCATGAGCGCGATCGTCGCGATGACGTCGTTGCCCAGGGCGTGCGCCGTCATGGACGCGCCGACACCGAGCAAGATGATGCCGATGTTCTCGACGGAGTGATAGGCAAGCAGGCGCTTGATGTCGTGCTCGTGGAGGGCGTAGACGACACCCAGGACCGACGAGATGGATCCGAAGACCAGGACCATGAGGCCCCACCAGAGCTGGACGCCCGAACCCGCGAGCAGGTCGAGACCGACCTTGAGGATTCCCAGGATGCCGATCTTGATCATGCCGCCGGACATGAGGGCGGACACGTTGGACGGCGCCTCGGGGTGCGCCTGGGGCAGCCAGGAGTGCAGCGGAATGATACCGGCCTTCGCGCCAAATCCGAAGAACGCGAGGACGAAGCACGCGGAGGAGACGGCGGGTCCAAAGTCATGCGTACGGAAATCACTGAAGCTGAAGGAACCGCCCACGCCGTTGGTCATGAGCAGGAAGCTCGCCATGATGAGAACGAAGCCCACGTGCGCGATGACGAAGTAGAGCCAACCGCCCCTAATGGAGTTCTTGTTCTCCTCGATAACGACAAGGAAGTAGCTCGTAAGGGACATGAGCTCAAAGGCGACCAGGAACCAGAACACGTTGTCGGCGGTGATGACGAGCATCATCGAGGCGACGAAGGTGTTCATAAAGAAGCCGGCGCGCCCGACCTTGCCCGGGTACTCGTCGAAGTAGGACAGACCGTAGATGAAGCCCGCAAAGGCGAGAATCGAGATGAGGACCACGATCAGGCCCGCAAGGCCGTTGAGCAAGAGCTCGAGACGGGCGAACGGGAAGAAGAAGACCGTGTTGAGGGACGAAACGTCGCCAAGCACGGCCTCGAGGCCCGCGATGAACGACAGCACGGCCGCGACGGCGCCGATCAGGCAGCCGGCGGTCTTGGCGGCGTTGTCGGCCTTGATCAGCAGAACCGAGGCGAGCGCACCGATGCACGAGACGGCAAGCGATGCGATAAACAGCGTCATGCTATCCATTGTTTACGCTCCCTTCTGCTTTCTCGGACAGACCCTGGGCCACAGCGGTAACGTCGACGACCGGACCGTTTTCGATCGAGCGCAGGCGCTTGGCCTCGTCGAGCTCGCGATCGGCCGCGCCGCCCATGACGGTCAGCGCCTTGGTGGGGCACGCCGCCACACAATGCGGACCGTCCGGATCGAAGGCGCACAGGTCGCACTTAACAGCGCAGGTGTACTGGCCGGGAGCCCACGTAAGCAGGCTGCTCAGGGACTTAGGATACGAAGGCGTCGGGTCGCACATGCCTGCGACACCGGCGATAGACGTGCCATCGGGATGGATGGCTCCGAAGGGGCACGCGATGGCGCACAGCCTGCACCCGATGCACTCCTGCTCCTTGACGTGGATGCGGTCGCCATCGTGCTCGATGGCATTCACCGGGCAGACCTCGGCGCAGGGGGCACCCTCGCAATGGTGGCAGGCAAGGGCGGCCGAAATACCGCCGGTCTTCACGAGCGCCAGGCGCGGCGTATCCTGAAGACCCTGCATCCGGTGGGCGTCGGCACAGGCGGACTGGCATGTTCCGCAGCCGATGCACCTCTCCGGGTTGATGTCGATGAAGCGGTTCATCCCCACTTCCTTTCAAAATAACGGGCCGGGCTCCCGAACGTACGGGACGCCCGGCCCAAATAGCCAACGAGAACGGGACTACACGATTTGATTCACGTGCGTCGGGCTCAACGTCCTGGGGAGCGGCGGCGTCGACCAGAGCCTGCTTGAGCTCGGTGTACTGACGCTCGACCTCGCCCTCGGCCCAGACCTGGTCGGCGATAGCGTCGACCTGGCAGGCGGAGAACTTGTCCTCGGGCGTATGCGAGACCGGGTCGACCTTGTGAATGGTCAGCTCGTTGCACTTGCCGATCCACCACTGGTAGGTCATGTAGACCGTGCCCTTGTTGATGCGATCGCTCACGTCGGCGCGGCTGTATACCTGGCCGCGGCGGCTGTGAATCGAGACGATGTCGCCGTTCTTGATGCCGCGTGCCTCGGCGTCCGCGGGATTCATGCGGACAAAGCCGGGCTCGTCGGCGAGCAGCGCCAGCGTCTTGCAGTTGCCGGTCATCGAACGGCAGCTGTAGTGGCCGACCTCGCGGACGGTACACAGGATGAGCGGGTACTCATCGTCGGGAAGCTCGGAGGGCGCCTCCCAGTCGTGCGCCATCAGGTTGGCGCGGCCGTCCTTGGTGGTGAACTTGCCACCAGCGAACATGTCGGGCGTACCGTGGTCGTTCACATCGGTGCTCTTAACGGGCCACTGGGCGTAGCCGCCCTCGGGAGCCATCTTCTCGTAGGTCGCGCCCACAAAGTTGGGGCACAGGCTAATGCACTCGTTCCAGATCTGCTCGGTGTTGTCGTAGTGCATGGGATAGCCCATGCGCGTAGACAGGTCCGCGAAGATCTCCCAGTCGTGGCGGCACTCGCCCTTGGGCGGAACGGCCGCGTCAAAGTGCTGGAAGCTACGGTCGGATGCGGTAAAGACACCCTCGTGCTCGCCCCAAGAGGTGGCAGGCAGGATGACGTCAGCGAGCATGGTCGTCTGCGTCATAAAGATGTCCTGGCAAATGAACAGATCCAGCTCGGAGAGCGTCTTGCGCATGCCGGCCGAATCGGGCTCGGTCTGCACCGGGTCCTCGCCGTAGTTGTAGAAGCAGTGCACCTTGCCCTCGTCGACCAGGTGGCCCAGGTCGGTGAGCTTGTAGCCCTCCTCGAGCGGGAGCTTTTCCTCGGGCACGCCCCAAGCCTTGGCAAACTTGGCACGCACAGCCGGGTCGGTGACTTTCTGGTAGCCAGGGTACAGGTTGGGCAGCATGCCCATATCGCAGGAGCCCTGGACGTTGTTCTGACCACGCACGGGCGCGAGGCCGGAATTGGGTTTGCCGATCTGGCCGGCAACGCAGGCGATGGAGGCGATGGTGTGCACCGTCTTCAGGTTCTGCTTCTGCTGGCATACGCCCATGCCCCAGCCAATGATGGCAGAGGGCTTCGCCGTGGCGTACATCTCGGCAGCTTGGTGGATCAACGCGGGCTCGACACCCGTGATGTCCTGTACGGATTCGGGAGTGTAGTTCTTGATGGTCTCCCACCACTCGTCAAAGCCGTTCGTGTGCTCGGCGACGAATTCCTTGTCGTAGAGGCCATCGTTGACCAAGCAGTTGGCAAAGGCGTTGAGGAACGCAACATTGCAACCGTTCTTGATCGGAAGGTAGAGATCGGCGATACGCGCGGTTTCGATATGGCGCGGGTCGGCGACGATGATCTTGCAACCCTTTTCTTTGGCTCGCACGATACGCCTTGCGACGATGGGGTGCGAATCGGCAGGGTTATAGCCGAAGAGGAAAATGCAGCCCGCATCCTCCATACCGGGGATGGAGCATGACATGCAACCTGAACCAACCGTGTCCATCAGACCGAGGACAGTAGGGCCGTGTCAAGTACGGGCGCAGTTGTCTACGCTGTGGGTGCCGATGCACGCACGCGTAAACTTCTGCATGACGTAGTTCGCCTCATTGCCGCCGCCTCGCGAAGAGCCGGTGGTCATGACAGCGTTAGGACCATATTCGTCAATTATGGCCTGCATCTTAGATGCGGTGAAATCCAGTGCCTCGTCCCAGCTTACGCGCTCAAGATCCGCGCCCTTAGTGCGGCGGATCATCGGGTGCAGTACGCGAGGAGTCAAGATCTTGGTGTCGTTGATGAAGTCGTAGCCGCTCATGCCCTTAAGGCACAGCTCGCCCTGATTGGTGATGCCGTTGAGCGGTTCGGTGCCCACGACCTGGCCGTTTTGGACCAAGAGGTTAAACTGGCAACCGGCGCCGCAGTACGGGCAGATCACTTTATGCTTCTCCATGACACCCTCCTTCCTTTCTCTGCTACCGAATGCTCGGTACTTATTTGACAATCATTGGGTCTGTCGTCCGACGCTTACGCCTCGTTTTC
>CABQNF010000112.1 GCA_902465465.1 uncultured Collinsella sp.
TGCGGCAGCTGCTCGGAGCCAGCCATGCGCGTGACGTACTCCTGGGCGGTAATCTGCACCTGGTCGAGCAGGTCCTCGCCCTCGATAATCACATGCAGCGGAATCACGTAAATGCCGAGCTCTTGAGCACGGGCGGGGGAGATGTCCGACGTGGAGTCGGTTATGATGGCAAAAGACATAATTGCACCTTTCGTTGGGGCGCTTGCGCGCCGCCTTCTGAGAGCAAAGTGCGACAAGTATAGTGGAGTCGTTCCACATTTTTAGGTTCAATTGTTGAATAGTCAACAGTTTGAAGTGTCGGTGTGGAAATCGTCAACTGGGGAAGAGGAATGCCGATGGAGGCGCTGGAGATATGCAAGCGGCCGGTCGTGCTGTTCGATTTTGACGGCACGGTGGCCGATACGGGTCGGGCGGTGATGACCTCGACGCGCAAGACGCTGGCTGCGCGCGGGTTTTCGGAGGCGCAGATGGGTGACCTGCGTCGCATGATTGGGCCTCCGCTGTGGAAGAGCTTCCACGACTTTTACGGCTTTACGCGCGAGGAGTCGCTCGTGGTGGCCGACGAGTACCGTGCCTTTTTTGACGAGCTGGGTCCGGAGGAGTATCCCGTGTTCGACGGAATCCCCGCACTGCTGGATGGGTTGGCCGCTCAGGGCAAGCGTATGGCCGTGGCGACGTCGCGCATGGAGGCGAAGTGCATCGACATGGTGCGTGAGCTGGGTCTTTCTCAGTTTGAGGCGGTGGCTGGCATGAATCCGCCGCAGGGGCGCGAGACCAAGGCCGATTCGGTCCGCGATGCCCTGGCGGCGCTCGGCGCGACGGCCGACGACGCCGTGATGATCGGCGATCGCTTTAACGATGTGGAGGGCGCGCACGCGATGGGCGTGCCGTGCATCGGCATCTATTCGGGCGCGGCGGCGCCGGGCGAGCACGAGGCGGCGGGTGCCGATGCGGTGGTGCACTCGGTGGCCGAGCTTGCTAAACTTTTCGCTATCTAATGACGTAATGTGAGGGGCGGGCACGCTCGCCGCTCATTGGTAAGGAGGTCGTCCATGAATCAGGTGGAGCAGAGCGTTATCGAGTATGTCGACGAGGTCTGGGAAGATGTCGTCGCCGATATCGAACAACTGGTGAGCTATCCGTCCGTGGCCGTTGCTGCCAATGCAGAGCCCGGTGCGCCGTTTGGCCGACCGGTCCGTGATGCGCTCGATTGCGCGCTCGGCATTGCGCAAAAGCTCGGCTACCAGACGAGCGATGACGAGGGTTATGTGGGCATTGCCGATATCCCGGGCCGTGGCGATAAGCAGCTTGCGACTATCTGTCATGTGGACGTGGTGCCTGCCGGCCCCGGCTGGAATACCGACCCATTTGCGATGGAGCGTCGCGAGGGCTGGCTGCTCGGCCGCGGCGTGATCGACGACAAGGGCCCGGCGGTGCTGTCGCTCTACGCTGGCGCTTATCTGCTCAAACACGGCATTGTGCCGCGCTACACCTTCCGCGCGCTGCTGGGCTGCGATGAGGAAGTGGGCATGTCCGACGTTCACCATTATCTGGGGAACCACGCAGACCCCGACTTTTTGTTTACGCCTGATGCCGAGTTCCCGGTCTGCAATGCCGAGAAGGGTCAGTTTGGGGCGACGTTTGTGAGCCCCAAGATCGACGGCGGGCGCATCGTATCGTGGAGCGGTGCCGAGGCGAGCAACGCCATTCCGTCGCAGTCTATCTGCGAGCTCGCGATTGCCGCCGATGAGCTGCCGGCACCGGTCGAGAACGCCGACCGCTTGGAGATTACGGCGCTCGATAACGGCCATGCGCAGATTTTCGCCCACGGCATTGGCGGTCATGCCTCGATGCCCGAGGGAACGATCAATGCCGTCAGCCTGATCGTGGCGTATCTGCGTGAGGCCGAGGACGCGTTTGGTGCCCGTGACGAGCGCCTGCTGACGCCTGCCGAGCACGAGTTTGTCAAGTTTCTGGCATTTGTGCATGCGGACGCCTATGGCCGCGGCCTGGGTATCGACGCGACGAGTCCGGCGTTTGGCCCGCTCACCTGCAACCCCGGCGTCATCCGTGTGGCGGATGGCCACATCGAGCAGGTCATCGACGTGCGCTTCCCCGATAGCACCAGTGCCGATACCATCTGCGAGCAGCTCGAGCCGCTCGTGGGCCGTTTTGGCGTGACGTATCGCGTGGATCGTGCCAAGGTGCCGTTCTCGGTCTCTGCCGACGATCCGGCCGTGAGGGCGCTTATTGATACCTATAACGAGTTCACGGGCAAGCATGCCGAGCCCTTTGCCATGGGCGGCGGCACGTACGCGCGCAACTTTGCCCGCGCCGTCTCGTTTGGCCCCGAGGAGACAGGCCTTGAGCTGCCCGCGTGGGGCGGCCAAATGCACGGTCCCAACGAGTGCGCCAACGAGGAACAGCTCAAGCAGGCGCTCAAGATCTATATTGTTGCGATCCTCCGTTTGAATGAATTAGAGCTTTAAGGTCTCGCGGTTTCCCAATCTAAGTTGCGGTGGAATAGTTCCTAGAATGGGCCATTTGATGGCCAAGCAGGAACTATTTCACCGCAACTTTGTTTTTATTGGTGTAAAAGGCGGGTCATGCTTGGTGGCGGGTTTGTTATTCGTTTGTAAAGCCGAGCCGCGCTTGCGGTAAGGGTCTATCAAATGACCGTAAGAAACCGCAGTTGGCGCTGGTGCTGCCCGATCGGGGTCGTATCTTTCCAAACAGCAAAGCGGGCAGGGTGCCCGCGAGTCGCATGTATGAAAGGAAGATCATGCTCGATCAGGCTTATTCTCGTCGTCAGTTCCTCGGCCTCGCTGGTGGTCTCGCCAGCATCGTCGGCCTCGGTCTCGTTGGTTGTGGCGGCTCCGGCGCATCCGACGCCGCCGACAAGGGCAGCGCCGCTGCCGCTGCCGAGTCCGTCTCCGGCGAGGTGACCTACGACGGTGCCTCCTCGTTCCAGGCTCTCGTCGAGGCTGCTGCCGAGAAGTTCATGGATGCCAACCCCGACGTCTCCATCTCCGGCTCGGGCAACGGTTCGGGCAAGGGTCTGACCGCTGTCGCCGCTGGCACCGTCACCATCGGTAACTCCGACGTCTTCGCCGAGACCAAGCTCGAGGCCGACCAGGCCAAGAACCTCGTCGATCACGAGGTCGCCGTCGTGGGCATGGGTCCCGTCGTCTCCAAGAACGTGACGGTCGACGACCTGTCCCTCGAGCAGCTCAAGGGTATCTTCTCCGGCCAGATCACCAACTGGAAGGAGGTCGGCGGCGGCGACGCCACCATCGTCGTCCTCAACCGCAAGGCCGGCTCCGGCACCCGCGCCACCTTCGAGGCCGCCGTCTTTGGCGACGAGACCGTCGACTTTAAGGGCGATGCCGAGCTCGACAAGTCCGGCGATGTCCAGACTCAGATGGGCAGCACCGACAACGCCATCTCCTACCTGGACTTCTCGCACTTCGATGACTCCAAGTTCAATGCCATCAAGGTCGAGGGCGTGGAGCCCAAGAGCGCAAACGTCACCGACGACTCCTTCAAGATCTGGGCGACCGAGCACATGTACTGCTCCAAGGACGCCGACGAGGCTACCAAGGCCTTCCTGGAGTTCATGCTCTCCGACGACGTCCAGGGCAAGCTCGTCGAGGAGCAGGGCTTTATCCCCGTCTCTGCCATGAAGGTCGTCAAGGACGCCAGCGGCAAGGTCTCCGCTAAATAAGTAATCGCCCCGGAAAGGTTTGCAATGGCAAAACAGCTGCCAAAGCGCGACCTTGAGAACGTGGGCCTGGGCGTCACGGGCGCGTGCGTAGCGCTCGTGACGCTTGTCGTTGCCGCACTCATCTTTATGGTCGCCCAAAAGGGCCTCTCGGCTTTTGTCAAGGACGGCGTCTCGGTCGTCGAGTTTTTCACCGGTACCATGTGGGACCTGGCTAACACGGCCGAAAACGGCCTGCCTTATACCGGCGCTCTGCCCCTGATCGTCACCTCGTTTGCAGTCATGGTGCTCTCCACGCTCATCGCGCTGCCCATCGCCATCGGCTCTGCCATCTTTGCGGTCGAGATCCAGCCTAAGTTTGGTTCCAGGATCTTTCAGCCGCTTATTGAGCTTTTGACCGGCATTCCCTCGGTCGTCTTTGGCTTGATCGGCTTTCACGTGGTTGTCGGCCTTATGAAGAGTGTTTTCCATGTGAGCACGGGCCTGGGCATCCTGCCCGGCGCTATCGTGCTGGCCGTCATGATCCTGCCGACCATGACCACGCTTTCGGTCGATGGCCTGCGCGCCGTGCCCGACAGCTACCGTCAGGGCTCGCTTGCGCTGGGCTACACCCGCTGGCAGACCATCTGGCACGTGGTGCTCAAGTCCGCCATGCCGTCGCTCATGACCGCAGTCATCCTTGGCATGACCCGTGCCTTTGGCGAGACGCTCGCCGTGCGCATGGTCATCGGCGGCATCGAGGCCATGCCGACGTCGCTGCTGTCGCCGGCGTCTACCATCACCACCACGCTCACCACGTCTATGGCGGTCTATGCCGAGGGCTCGGCCCAGGACGATGTTCTGTGGGCGCTCGGTCTGCTGCTGATGGGCATGAGCCTCATCTTCATCCTGATCATCCACCTTATCGGCCGCAAGGGGGCGAAGGCTCGTGGCTAGCACGCGCATCCACATCGACGAGGCGAGACTCGGGCGCGTCCAA
>CABQNF010000113.1 GCA_902465465.1 uncultured Collinsella sp.
GACATCTTGTTCTGCGAGGTGAAGGTCTCGCGGTAGATCTCGCTCGTCTTGAGCAGCTCGTCGTGGTTACCGATCTGCGCGATACGGCCGCCCTCCATGACGATGATGCGGTCTGCGTCCTGCACGGAGCTAATGCGCTGGGCGATGATGAGCTTGGTCGTGTTGGGCAGATAGCTTGCCAGCCCTGCGCGAATCTTGGCGTCGGTCTTGGTGTCGACGGCGCTGGTGGAGTCGTCCAGGATCAAGATCTTGGGGCGACGCAGCAGGGCGCGCGCAATGCACAGGCGCTGCTTCTGACCTCCCGAGACATTGGAGCCGCCCTGTTCGATCCAGGCGTCATAGCCCTTGGGGAAGCCGTCGACAAACTCGTCGGCGCAGGCCAGATGTGCCGCCTCGCGGACCTCCTCGTCGGTGGCGTTCGGGTCGCCCCAGCGCAGATTCTCGGCGATGGTGCCGCTAAACAGCACGTTTTTCTGCAGCACCATGGCGACCTGGTGGCGCAGGGCGTCCAAGTCGTAGTCGCGCACATCCACGCCGCCCACGCGCACGGTGCCCTCGGTGGTGTCGTACAGACGGGCGATAAGGTTTACAAGCGTGGACTTGGCCGAGCCGGTGCCGCCGATGATGCCGATGGTCTCGCCGCTCTTAATGTGCAGGTCGATATCGTCGAGCGCCTGGCGCTTCGCATGCGCGGAATACTTAAAGCTCACGTGGTCAAAGTCGATGGAGCCATCGGCGACCTCGAGCACGGGCTCGGCGGGATCGGCGATCGTGGGCTCGGCGGCCAGCACCTCGGTGATGCGGTGCGCCGATTCGTCGGCCATGGTCACCATGACAAAGATCATCGATAGCTGCATCAGGCTCATGAGGATTTGGAAGCCATAGGTAAAGATCGAGGAGAGCTGGCCCACGTCGAACAGCGTGCCCTGGCTCGTGATGATGAGCTTGGAGCCCAGGTAGATGATGACGACGAACGCGCCGTTGACGCAGATGTTCATCATGGGGTTGTTAAAGGCGAGCAGCTTCTCGGCGCGGGTGAAGTCCATCTGGACGTCGCGTGCGGCGGTCGCGAACTTCTCCTTCTCAAAGTCTTCGCGCACATAGCTCTTGACCACGCGCATGCCGGTGACGTTTTCCTCGACGGACTCGTTAAGGGCGTCGTACTTGTGGAACACGCGCGAGAAGATGGGACGCACCTTAAAGATGATAAAGAACAGCCCAAAGCCCAGCAGCGGAATGATGACCAGGTAGACCATGGCGACGCTGCCGCCCATGATAAATGCCATGGTAAAGGCGAAGATCAATACCAGCGGCGCGCGCACGGCGATACGGATGATCATCATAAAGGCCTGCTGCACGTTGTTGATATCGGTGGTCAGGCGCGTGACGAGCGAGGAGCTCGAGAACTCATCGATGTTGGCAAAGCTGAACGTCTGGATCTTGTAGAACAGGTCGTGACGCAGGTTCTTAGCGAAGCCGCAACTCGCATGGCTGCAGGTGACGCCGGCAGCGGCGCCAAAAGCAAGCGACGTCAGCGCGATGAGCACCAAAAAGCCCGCGGTGGGAAGCATCTCGGCTACGGTGGTGCCATCTTTGATGGCGTCGATCAGGTTGGCGGTGATAAATGGAATCAGCATCTCGCAGAGCACCTCGCCAAGCACGAACAACGGCGTGGCAACGGTGACTTTCATATAGTCGCGGATGCTGCCCATGAGGGTTTTAATCATCCAGTTCCTCCCAGGTTACACGGATTTTATCGAGCATTTCGGCGAGGTCCTCGCGCTCGTCGTGGGTGAGCGCACTAAAGGCCTGCTCTCTAAAGCGAATGCGGGCTGCCTGGTCGATGCGGGCGTTTTCCCGGCCGGTCTCGGTCAGGCGAATGGTGAGCTGCCGTCGATCCTTGGGGTTACGGCTGCGCTCGATGAGGCCGTTGAGCTCGAGCTTGGACAGGATCTCGGAAAGCGACCCCGGCTTGAGGTCAAAGTGCATGCCGAGTTCCTGCTGCGACATCTCGCCGCCGGGTTGCTTGGCCAGCAGGCAGATGATGGGCGCCTTGCCGGATACGCCTCCGCCATGAAAATGCATGTAATGGCCGCAAAAGCCCAGGCCATTGAGGATGCGCTTGGCAAGCTTGTCTTCTGAGCTAGCCGCTTCGGGTGCATCCGCCGGCTGTGACGGATCGCCGTCGGGCTCGTGCGAACAAAGGTTAAGAGGTTCATCGCACATGAATTAGTGTTGCTCCTTTCTTTAGTTAGGTAGTGGAATTGTTTTGTGCCTAACCAATCTAGGAGCATGAGAAATGAATGTCAAGGTACCAAACTTATTAAGTTACGGCGCTTTACCAAACGCCGTAACCGCTCGACGCTGCAAGCGTTCCTAAGCGGCAATCTGACGTTCAATCGTCGGGCATGGCCACAAGGCCTATGCCCCCCATTTCCGAAACCTTTCCGCAACAATGCGCTCTTCGCGACCCTGGCGACCGCCCACAACGCCTCCTGCGCTACACTTAGTCGCACGGTGGCGCTGCCGCGCCGTGCCCGAACCAAGGGAGACCCTCATGAAGAATACTCAGCTGCTGCTGATTAACGATATGTGCGGCTACGGCAAGGTCGCGCTTTCCGCCATGCTGCCGGTGCTGTCGCATATGGGCTACCGCATCCACAACCTGCCGACGGCGCTGGTGTCCGATACGCTCAACTATCCCAAGTTCTACATCCACGACACCACAGAGTACGTGCGCCAGAGCCTCGCCATCTGGGAGGAGCTCGGCTTTGAGTTCGACGCCATCTCGACCGGCTTTATCGTGACCGAGGAAGAGACGCGCATCATTTCGGACTTCTGCCACCGTCGCGCGCAAAAGGGTACCAAGGTGTTCGTCGACCCCATCATGGGCGACAACGGCAAGCTCTACGCCGGCGTGCCCGAGTCCACGATTGGCCTTATGCGGCATCTGCTGGAGTGCGCAGACTACGCGGTGCCCAACTATACCGAGGCATGCCTGCTCACCGATACGCCCATTGCCGAGCAAATCACGCCCGATGAGGGCCGCGCTCTTGTGGATGCCGTGCGTGTCCTGGGCGCCAAGTCGGTGGTCATTACGAGCGCTGTGGTCGACGGTGCGAATGTCGTCATCGGTTACGACCATGTGGCGGGGGAGTACTTCACGATTCCCTTCGAGCTGATTCCGGTCTACTTTCCGGGCACGGGCGACACGTTCTCGGCGGTGCTTGTCGGCCGCGTTATGGCCGGTTGGAGCCTGCAGCGCGCGACGAGCGATGCCATGCGTGTGGTAGCGGAGCTCATCGAGCGCAATGCCGACCAGGAGGATAAGTCCGCCGGCCTTCCCATCGAGGCCTGCCTGGATGTGATTGACCATGAGTAACGCCGACGAGAGCAGCACCGAGGCGGCGGGCGAGAACAAGCCGCTCGGTGCCCCGCGCGGCAGGCGCCCACGTATTCGCATTAGCTGCGTGGACCAGCTGGGCACATGCCGCTGCCATCACGGGCACAAGCCGGGTGACGTCTTCGACTTCGACCGAGACCGCGGCAAGATGTGTGCCATGGCCTGCCATGTGGGCTTTCCCTATATCGATATCCTGCGCTATGGCGGAACCGTGCCTGGCAACGAGCCCGGTACGGCAAAGTTCTGCTGCCCCGAGGTCGATACGCTGAACGTCTGGCTTGCCGAGATCGTCGACGAGTAACCGAGCGTGGATTTTCTCCCGTTTAGAGCGTACTTGAACGCTCAAAGTGGGAGAAAATCCACGCTCATTTTTCATGCGGGAGATTATCCACGCTCATTTCGCGCCGAAGACGTGGCCCGCGACCTCGCTTGCCTACAGCTGCTCGAGCATCGCCGTGCAGCCGGCGAGCACGTCGCGGTAGGTGGCATCGAAGTTGCCGGTGTACCAGGGATCGGCCACGTCGCCGGGGCGCTCGGTCCAATCGAGCAAGCGCGTAATCTTGCCGTCGGAGTCGTCGCCAAAGATGCGACGCAGGCCACGCGCGTTCTCAGCATCCATATAGACAATGTGATCCCAGTCGCCATACTCCGCGCGACGCACCTGACGGGCACGGTGCGCAACGACGGGAATCCCGACTTCACGCAGCTTGGCAACCGTGCCATGATGCGGCGGGTTGCCGATCTCCTCGGTCGAGGTCGCAGCGGAGTCAATGACAAACTCGCCTGCGCGCCCGGCGCGCTGCACCAGCTCGGTAAACACCGACTCAGCCATCGTCGAGCGGCAGATGTTGCCGTGGCAGACAAAGAGAACGCGATGGACGGGCTTTGGGCTATTCATGACCAGCTCTCTCCAAACGAAGCCAAGTACGACGCATTATCGAACGGCGTCCCTAGGCCCTGACGATGCCAGCGAGCGCGACAGGTTCATGCTGGGAACCTCGATGATGCGCCAGAAGGCAACGGAGACGAGCATGCTTGCGGGCAGCGAGACCGCGGCAATCGCGAGCGGGTCGACAATCCCGAGCCTGGGCAGCAGGGCAGCGAGCGCACCGATGACCATGGCGTGGGTAAGGTAGAGGCTGTACGACACCTTTCCCAAAAAGACCATGGGGGCCGCAGAGAGCGCACGGCGCGTGAACCCGTCGGCGATCGCGACGACAACCACCACCAGGCAGGCCGCGTTCATGGCGGTGGACTTCAACGCCTCGAGG
>CABQNF010000114.1 GCA_902465465.1 uncultured Collinsella sp.
GCTTTATGAGCAGCCTGGAACAGCCGCGCACCGTCGCCCCCAATCTCGGTCTGCTCAGAACCCATGCCGACAACTGCGCCGGCATGCAAATCCATCCCCTCACACACGATCCACGCGGCACCGTGATTGGTTCTTTGCCCAAAACCTCGCCCAGCATCACCGATGTAGGCGCCGACGCATCGCGCGAGCATCTTCGCATTTGGCTTGAGGGTGAGCACTGGTACGCCCAGGGCCTTGGATCGACCAACGGCACGGTACTCGAATCGGGTGCAGGCGACGGCGATATTGTGATTGAGCCGCCGCGCGACCAACGCGAGCCCGGCAAGATCTATCCCCCAGTGGAAATCGAAAACAGCGACAGGCTCCATCTGGGTCTCTACACGACATTCCTTGTCATTGTGGACTAGCGTGGACGGCGATCGAAAGACGGTCGCCGTCCGTCTTTCGTCTTCTACCTTCTGCGTCGTAAACGACAATGCTCAGCGGTATACGTGGGCAGTGCGGCTATCAGGTACTTTACCGATATCCGCACTGCTCACGTATACGTGCGGCAACCCATGCCAGACAAAGGAACGCCATGGATACTACCGATAGCGCCTATGGCGACAAACTCATCCGTCTCGATACGTTCGATACCGCCGTGGCGGTCGACCCCAGCGCCGAGGACGACGCCAAACGTCGGTTTATGACGCTTATTCTCCAGACGGCCCACCGCAACAACGGCAACATCGGGCACGTGCTGCGCGCGACCAACACGAGCGGCGAGGTCTTTGCCGTCAAGCTACTCAAGGACAACGCCATCCTTTCCGGCCAAGCCCCCGACCGCTCCGCCGAGCAATCGGCAGCGCACCTGGCCAACACCGCCGCGCTGTTCGAGGAGTACCGTCATCTGTGTACCGTCTCGCACCTGCGCGGATTTCCGCGCGTCTATGGCTACGGTTCATGCGAGGACGACCCGCTCATCCTCATGGAGTGGGTCGAGGGCACCTCACTCAAGCAGGCGCTGCCCCTGCTTCCGCACGACGCCTCGGGCGGGCTGACCACCCAGATGGTCGCCGCCGTCGGAAACGCCGTGCTTCGCGCGCTCTTGATGACCCAAGGCCTCGTGAATCCGGTCATCCATCGCGACCTGTCGCCTGCCAATATCATGTTCCGCACCACTAGCCGAACGCTCGAGCAGCAGATTGCTGATTGTTCCTTTGACCCCTGCCTCATCGACATGGGCTCCGCGACCATGGCTCTCGGCGACGACACGATCACCCGGCGCGCCGACATCTGGCGCTTTGCCACGCCCGCATACGCCGCGCCCGAGATGCTCACGCAGGATATCGAAGGCATCGCGGCCCTTCGCCGTTCGCCGGCAATCGATGTCTATGCGCTTTCGAGCATTCTGTACCAGCTCTACAGCGGTCGCAAACCGTTTGACTTTGAGTCGACGGACGCCGCTGCAACCGGCTCGTTCTATCTCGTAAAGACCAAGACCAAGCCGGCAGCGCTCGAGCCGCGCTGCGAGAGCGATGAAGCGCTCGTCCAAATCATCATGAAGGGTCTCTCAGTCGAGCAGTGCGATCGCCCTACCGAGCAGCAGATGCTCGAGGTGCTCTCGACATACCTCACCGACGCCGAATCCGAGGGCCGCGAGGGCGCAGGCAGTGACGCCGCAATCGACATCGACTCCGGTACGCACCTTAAGGTCGACGTCGCCGGCGATCGCGCGCGAGAGATTCTGGTGCAGGCCCGGCACGATGCCATGACCCGCCGCCGGTTTATTATCGGTGGCGTCGTTGCAGTCGTTGCGGGGCTCAGCGTCGTTGGCGCGGCAACCCATGGCTTTGGCATCCCCGACTACCTGGACGGCATCCGCGGTACGCTTGACGACTACGCCTGGGATCAGCTGCAGGAGGTTTCGCTCAAGATTAAGGCCGCCGAGACCCGTAGCGAGGCACGCGAGATTGCCCAGCGCTATCACCTGCTCGATGCCGATGGGCGTATCCCCTATCCGTGTACCAAGCGTGTCACGCTCACCAACGGGCTGCAGGTTGGCGCGCAGCTTGTGGGCATCCGCCACGATGAGCTTCTGGACGGTACGGGCAAGGCAGGGCTAACGTTTATGTTCGACGCCGGTATTGCCGAGCGCAACGCTGCGGCTGAACCGCCGAGCGCCGGCTGGGCAGATTGCGAGCTGCGGGAATGGCTCAACGGCGACGGCCTTAAGCTGCTGCCCAACGAGTTGCGCGCACTCATCAAATCTGTCAAAAAGATCTCGAATAACACTGGCGCCGCCAACAGTGCATCGTGTCTGAGCGAGTTGCCCGCAACCCTTTGGCTGCCCGCCATGGTCGAGCTGTGCGGTACGCAACCGCCCGATTCGTTTGCCAAGGACTATCACTACCTGGCAGACATCTACAACGGCGAGGGCAAGGAGTATCAGCTCTTCCGCGAGCTCAAGGTGAGCCCGTATTCCACGAACGAGACGATGGTCCGCCAGTGGAAGGGCAAGGACACCTGCTGGTGGGAGCGCACGGTGAGCCCCGACTCATCGGAGACCGAAGGCACGCTCTATTTGAATCGCGTTGGACACGACGGCGACGTCTTTACGTACGCAACGCCTGCGGACAAGCCAAACAAACGAACCTGTGTGATCCCCGGATTCTGTATCTAGAGAGTGGGCGTCTTGCCGTGACGGGACCCCTCCCCGGCAATTGTCTCGATTTGTAACACTAGCTCGGCAGATACAGGTCTAGATGTTACAGAACGAGACAAACCCCAACCCCGCGAGACAACATCTCAATCTGTAACAGTAAGGGGTCAAAAACCTCTCTAGATGTTACAGATCAAGACATTTGAGTTGACCGCAGGCGCTCTGTCTCGATCTGTAACAGTTAGAGGTCATATTTGCTGCTAGATGTTACAGATTGAGACATTGAGTTTCCTGCCAACTGTTTGTCTTAATCTGTAACAAATACTCGGTAAAACGGGGTCTAGTTGTTACAAATCGAGACGTTTGGACTGTCACTCAACAGTTCGTCTAAATCTGTAACAACTATGGTTCAAAAACCGGTCCAGATGTTACAGATTGAGATGATTGGTTGGGACGGTTCATCGGCCAACCAACCACCCTCATCTGTAACGAAATGTCATACATTTCTTTCTGTACTGGACACCCCCAGGGGGTATGGGTGTATAGTATCGGCAGGTTAACAATTCCAACACCGAACCACGGAAAGGAGCAGCCATGGCTCAAGATAAGTTCGACGTGGGCGGCATGACATGCGCCGCCTGCCAGGCGCATGTGGACCGCGCCGTGAGCAAGCTCGACGGCGTCAAGAGCGTCGCGGTCAACCTGCTCGCCGGTTCCATGATGGTCGACTATGACCCCGCGCAGGTCTCCCCCGACGATATCTGCACCGCCGTCGACCGTGCCGGCTACTCGGCCTCGCCCGTCGATGCGGGCACCGGTGCCGCCGGCTCAAGCGGCAGCTCGCAGGCCAGGTCTGGCGTCACCCATATGGAGTCGCCGACCAAAAAGTTGGAGGCCGCCGCCTCTGCCATGCGCACCCGCCTCATCATCTCGATCGTATTCCTCATCCCACTGTTCTACATAGGCATGGGGCACATGCTCGGCTGGCCGCTGCCCGGCATCTTCACCGACCACACCCACAGCATGACGCTCGCTCTCACCGAGCTCGTCCTGCTCATTCCCATCGTCTACGTCAACGACGCGTACTTTATCAACGGGTTTAAATCACTCGCGCACGGCGCGCCTACCATGGACGCCCTTATTGCCGTGGGCGCCACCGCCTCCATCGCCTGGTCGCTCTACGCCATGTTTATCATGGCCGACCACCTAGCCGCGGGTCAGGTCCACGAGGCCATGATGACGGGCATGGACAACCTGTATTTTGAGAGCGCAGGTACGATCTTATCGCTCGTCACCGTGGGCAAATACCTCGAGACGCGCAGCAAGTCCAAAACCGGCGGCGCTATCGAGGCGCTCATCGACTTGGCACCCAAGACCGCGACCGTCGTGGCGGAAGACGGCAGCGAGACCACCGTCGACGTTGACAGCATCCTTCCCGGCCAGGTCCTGCGCGTACGCCCCGGCGAGTCCATCCCCGTCGATGGCGTGGTGCTCGAGGGCAGCTCGGCCGTGGACGAGAGCGCGCTCACCGGCGAGTCCATCCCCGTGGAAAAGACCGCCGGCGACACCGTCAACGCCGCCACTGTCAACCGCACCGGCTCGTTTACCTTCCGTGCCACACGCGTGGGCGCCGACACGTCGCTCGCCAAGATTATCCAGCTCGTCGAGGACGCCAACGCCACCAAGGCGCCTATCGCCCGCATGGCCGACAAAGTCGCCGGCGTGTTCGTGCCCGTGGTGTTCGTGATCTCCGCTGTGACCTTTGCGGCGTGGATGGCACTGACCGGCAGCATAAACGAGGCGCTCACCTCCGCCGTGGCCGTGCTGGTGATCAGCTGTCCGTGCGCATTGGTTCTGGCCACGCCCGTCGCCATTATGGTCGGCACCGGCAAGGGCGCCGAGATGGGCATTCTGTTCAAGAGCGCCGAGGCGCTGGAGAATCTGCGCAGCGTGGGCACCGTGGTGCTCGATAAGACGGGAACGGTCACTCGCGGCAAGCCTGCCGTGACCGATATCGTGG
>CABQNF010000115.1 GCA_902465465.1 uncultured Collinsella sp.
GGCCCCTTGGGCGACCGCGTGTCTGCCCGGATGCTGGTGGACGGCGAGCACGAGTCGGCTGTTATTGAGATGGCCGAGGCGGCGGGTATTGGGTATTCGCCCTGCACGGAATCGGCGGCGTTGGCCGCTACGACCTATGGCGTGGGCGAGCTCATGCTTCGCGCGGTCCGTGCTGGGGCAAAGACTATCTATATTGGTCTGGGCGGCAGCGCCACCAACGACGGTGGCGCCGGCATGCTGCAGGCGCTGGGCGCCCACCTTGTCGATGACCGTGGCTGCAATATTGCCCCCGGTCTCGCGGGCCTTGAACACGTGGCGAGTATCGATTTGGCATCGGCGCTTCGGGCACTGAATGGCGCGCGTGCCGTGGTGCTTTCCGATGTCGAGAATCCGCTCGTGGGGCGTCGTGGGGCACTTGCAGTGTTTGGCGGGCAAAAGGGCCTGCCGACAGACGATGCCGAGACGCTGCGCAGGTACGACAGCTGGATGGTCGGCTACGGTCGCCTGCTCGATACGGCGATTGCCGAGGCACGGGCTCAGGGGTTACTGCACGTGCCCGAGGGTGTGCGGACGTTTGGCTCGGTGCTCGGTGTGCCCGGTGCCGGTGCCGCCGGCGGCCTGGGCGCCGCGCTACTGGCGCTCGGTGCGGAGCTGCGCTCGGGTGTGGAGACGGTGCTTGATCTGATTGGGTTTGACGAGCGCGTGCGCGATGCCGACCTAGTCATAACGGGTGAGGGCAATATGGACGAGCAATCCGCCGCCGGTAAGGCGCCGGTGGGCGTGGCCCGTCATGCGAAGCGATATGGCAAGCCGGTGGTCGCCGTCGTGGGCGGTCGTGCGGACAACTTGGATGTAGTGTATGAGCAGGGTATCGACCTAGTGCTGCCGATTTGTCGTAAGCCTATGCCCCTCAGCCAAGCGCTTGACCCCCAGGAAGCTACAACCAACCTCATCTGCGCCGGTGAAGCAGCCGCCCAAGCCTACGACCTCGCTCGCCTCTAAAACCCAACTCCCTATAAGTTGCGGTGGAATAGTTCCTGTTTGGCGGCTCAGGCGGCAAAAACAGGAACTATTCCACCGCAACTTCGAGAATGGCTATCCGAGGCTGGCCACCTTGGGCCTTGGGGCGGACCGTCCGCTATGAAATGCGGCCATCTACTACGTTTAGTCGAGCGCCCTCGACCATCCCGGAATATGCGAAAATAAAACCGCAGGTAGACGGCTTGCCGATTTTTGAAAAAGCCGGCTATGGTTGACCCCCGCGGCTTAAACGTAGTAGATAGGCCCCTTTTGTGGCACGGCAGCAGACCAGTCTTTTTGGGACGGGGCTTATTTGACCACCTGTCGATCTGATTGCCCAAGTAGTCAAAAAGCCCCGTCCCAAATTAGCTACCTTGCCCCATCGGGCGGGAGCGGGTAATATATATCGAGCGCCTAGCGCGTTCGATGGGTTCGGATGACGACATGTTCCGAATCTGGTCAGGTCCGGAAGGAAGCAGCCATAAGGAGCCTCTGTCGGGCATCCGGATCCATCGAGCGCACGGGCGCTTTTTGGTGCCGCGATATGGCCCGGCCGGCGGCGAGGTATTTGGTGTCTCGCTGGTCCTCGGCTGCGCCTGCGGGATCGCTCGACTACCAAATACCTCGCCGCCGGCCGGGCCCTGTCGTCCAAAAATCACCCGTAGAGGCGCATTTATCTGATAATTGAATTCCTAGCGTTATGCCGCTCGCTGGCGTTGCCAAAACATCGGCTGCTACATGCCTTGGGCACTAGTGACTTTTGTGCTTGCTTCGCCTTAACATCTGTAACGAGTTGCTTACGCATCTCCAGGGTTCTCCGTACTATCATGAATCAGATTGAAGAGAGATGATGATAGGGAGCGCCTATACATGATTGAGCTGCTCAGGCGTTTTGGTGGTAAGTTTCGCCGGTATATGGTGATTGGCCCTGCGTGCAAGCTGATCGAAGTGATCTTTGACCTGCTGACGCCGCTGGTGATTGCCCAGATGATTGATAAAGGTATCGGTGCGCACGACGTGAGTGCCGTCGTCCACTACGGCATGGTGCTCGCCGCCATGGCCGTGGTCGGCATCTCGTTTACGCTCGTCTGCCAAAAGATGGCGGCGCTTGCCTCGCAGGGCATGGGCACCGACATTCGCGGTGCGCTCTACCAGCACATCAACAAGCTGAGCTATGCTGAGCTCGATCGCTTTGGCACGCCGTCGCTCATCACGCGCATTACCAACGACGTCAACCAGGTGCAGCTTGCTGTGGCGCTGGGCGTGCGCATGCTCATCCGCTGGCCCTTCTTGGCGGTGGGTTCCATGGTCGCGGCCCTTGCCATCGACCTTAAGCTCGGCATCATCTTTTTGATTTGCACGCCCGCCATCGGCCTGGTGTTTTGGTTTGTCATGGCGCGCTGCATCCCGTACTACAAGCAGCTGCAGGCAAAGCTCGACCGCATCGCGCTCATTTGCCGCGAGGGGCTTTCGGGCGCCCGCGTGGTCCGGGCGTTTGTGCGCGAGGGTCACGAACGTGAGCGTTTTGCCCAGGCGGCCGATGACCAGGCGCGTGTCGCAATCGCGGTGGGCAAGCTCTCGTCGATCCTCAACCCCGTCACGTTTTTGGTGATGAACCTGGGCGTGTGCGCCATCCTGTGGGTGGGCGGCATCCAGGTCAACGTGGGCGAGCTCACGCAGGGCCAGGTCATGGCATTCGTCAACTACATGACGCAGACCCTGACCTCCATCGTGTATGTCGCCAACCTGGTCGTGGTCTTTACCAAGGCGAGCGCCAGTGCGTCGCGTCTCAACGAGGTGCTCAATTGCGTGCCGAGCATCACCGACGAGGGCAACCAGCCGGTTGCGCTGCCCGAGCCGGGCGCACTGGCGGGTGCTGCTCCAGTCCCCGCACTGAGCTTTGACCATGCGAGCTTCTCGTTTGGCGCCGGCGCGGCAAATGCCGTGAGCGATGTGACCCTGGAGCTGCCGCTGGGCAAAACGCTCGGCATTATCGGCGGCACGGGCAGCGGTAAGTCGACGCTCGTCTCGCTCATCCCGCGCCTGTACGACACGGGCACCGGCAGCGTGAGCGTAATGGGTGCCGACGTGCGCGCCTGGCCGCTCGACCAGCTGCGTCATGTGGTTGCGACTGTTCCGCAGCGCGCGTCGCTCGTGAGCGGCACGATTCGCAGCAACCTGACCTGGCGCGACGAGTCGGCAACCGATGAGGAGCTGTGGGCGGCGCTCGATATAGCGCAGGCCAGCGAGTTCGTGCGCAACAAGCCGCAGGGGCTCGGCGCCCCGGTCGAGGCGGGCGGCAAGAACTTCAGCGGTGGCCAGCGCCAGCGCCTGACCATTGCGCGTGCCCTGGTGGGCTCGCCGCAGATTCTGATTATGGATGACTCCGCCTCGGCGCTCGACTTTAAGACCGATGCAGCGCTTCGCCACGCCATCCGCGAGCGCAGCGTACGCGGTGCCGCCGCGGGCGGACTCCCGCTAACCACGGTGATCGTGAGCCAGCGCGTCTCGACCGTGCGCGATGCCGACATGATCTGCGTGCTCGACCACGGCTCGGTCGCGGGCCTGGGTACGCACGACGAGCTGTACGCAAGCTGCCAACTCTATCGCGAGATTTGCCAGTCGCAGCTTCGTCGCGAGGAGCTCGAGGGTCAGCAGGGGAGCACGACGCCCGCGTCCGCCCCGGCTGCCCCGGCATCCACTTGCGCAAAGGAGGGCTGCTAAATGAATCCGTATACTTCTTCCGGTTCGGTCGCCACGATGACGGCCAACGTGTCCGGCAACGATAGCCTCAACGACCTGGGTGACGGTCCGCGCCAGCCCGGCGATCCCGAGCGCTATCCCGTGGGCGCGGTGACCCGCCGCCTGATGGGCTACGTCCGTCCGCACCGTATTTCGTTTACGGCGTCGTTTGTGAGCGCTGCGATCTCGGTGATTCTGCAGCTCTACACGCCTATTCTCATCGGCGAGGGCATCGACCTGATCGTTGCCGCCGGGCAGGTGGACTTTGACGCACTGCTGCCGCTCGTTACCAAGCTCGCGATTGTCGTCGTAGGTGCTGCGGCCTTCCAGTGGCTACAGGGCTACTGCGTCAACCGCCTGTCCTACGAAACGGTGCGCGACATGCGCGTGGAGGCGAGCGACAAGCTCAGTCGTATGCCGCTCAGCTTTATCGACAGCCACGCTCACGGCGACCTTATGAGTCGCGTGGTCAACGACGTCGACCAGGTGGGCGACGGTCTGCTGCAGGGCTTTACCCAGCTTTTCACCGGTGTTATCACCATCGTGGGCACGCTCGCGTTTATGCTTTCCATTAACCTGACCATGACGCTCGTGGTGGTGCTCGTCACGCCGCTTTCCATCTTTGCAGCCGGCGCCATCGCCAAGCTCTCCAACAAAAGCTTTACGGCACAGCAGCGTATTCAAGGGCAGCTCGGTGGTCATATCGAGGAGTACGTAGGCGAGCAAAAGCTTGTCGACGCCTTTGCCTATGGTCCCAACGCCCAGCAGCGCTTCGATGCCCTCAATGCCGAGCTCTACACCGCGGGCGAGCGCGCGCAGTTTATGGGTTCGCTCTC
>CABQNF010000116.1 GCA_902465465.1 uncultured Collinsella sp.
CTTTAAAGGCTTTGCCAGCAAGCCTAATCGAAACTTTTCACACTTTCAAGTCTCTCTAAGTGTGAAAATAGTGGGAAATATGATTCTAATAGCTAGCTCAATAATTGTTAATTACCTATTTCTACCTGCGCTTCCTTTAAATTCAGTGAAATTGGTCTCATCTCGTCAAATGCCGAATTCACGTACTCGTAAAGCGGGGGTCACCGGTTCGAGCCCGGTCGCTGGCTCCATTGCACAAGATAGCCGCCTTCGGGCGGCTTTTTTGTTGCCAATTCGCCCACTCGGTGGACTTCAGGTTTAATGCTTAGGGGCGGGGATTTACCAAAGTGAAATTTTAATGAAAAGAAACCCAGCTGCAACAATTGCCATGGTGAGGGCTCGAATTGGCCATATAGATCTAAAATAGTCACGATCCCTTCTCTTTTGCTGGAACGATATATCTATACAAGGTTGTGAGCGGAAAACAAAAATACGTCGATTGCTATCCGACAAACGGGTCTGGAATTGCATTCACCGGCATTTCAGGGCAGATTGATACACATGTACGAAAGGGAACCTATGTGGTGCGTTGGGTTGGAGCTGCTGCAGGCCCGATATGGATTGCGGTCTTGCGCCCCGATGTCCAAATAGGTTTCTCTCTCTAGACGGGAAGTTGCTCATGGACGCCATATATGACGGAGATGACTGGGTCGATCATTATACTTGGCGCCTGGTCGGCTCGAACGACAATGGGGATGTGGTGTTTGATGGACTATGTCCAAAGCATCTCCATCCTTTTGTCTCGTCGTTAATTGAGAGTTCCGCTCGTGTTGCCCCCTACAGCTCGGCATCGCTTCATGATACGGACGTTTTAAAGACCATAAGGGAGTCAATTGACGAGGGCACGATGAGCGGCCCGCTGTTTTCTCGGCTTGTGGGGCTAGATGAGATTGGCTCGAAACGACTGCTTGCGGGCGAAAAAGTGGAACTCACTTATCGGTCGATGATTTCAATCCTGCGGCTAGCCGATGTTCTTCGCAAATAAATGAGGCTTCCCTATTCAAAACAGAAAACCCCGCCAAACGTGATTCCCCTAGGGAAACCCGTTTAGCGGGGTCCTAGCGTGATTTCCCTAGGGGAATCACGCCATCAGACGAATAACTCTGCCAGGCAGCGCGCTACTCCTCCCAGTAAGCATCTGCAAGCAGCTTAAAGCAGATCTTCTTGACCGGCTGTGCGCCATCGCCCGGGAACTCGAGCGTGGGCATGTGAGGCTCGCCGGCAACGAACAGCGCAAACTTGTCGTCGGCAAGATCGCCGGCGATCGAAGCGTCGGAATCGACCAGATCGTAGTCGTCCTTCTCGTCAAACTCCTGGACCAGCGTCAGGCTGCCCGTGGCCACCTTAAAGGCCTCGCGACCCTCGACGTCGATCTGCAGATCGTGATAGCGCTGATGCGTCTCATAGTGAGCCTCGGACTCGGGGCGCGTCGTGGGTGCCATGACGTTCGCAAAGACCTTGTCGCCCAGAATCGGATGGCTGCCAACCTCGAGCTTCGCCGGATCGTTCTCCTCGAGCCAATCGATTAGCACGTCGAGGCCCTTGAGCATTCCGCGGTATTCCTCGATATCGCCCAGTGCACCGTAAATCATCTAAATCCCCTCTCGGATCGTTTCTTTGGCGGCTACTCGATAAACGCGTTACCGACGCTGTTGCCACCTACATACGTCTCGACCAGGCTAAGGTCGGGATTGAACACGACATACTCGGCGTCGCGCCCCGGCATAATGCTACCGCACTTGTCGTCGGCTCTAACCACAAGCAAACAACCGATGCCGGGGCCGCGGCACAAGCTCCTACAGCTCAGTCACGACAACGCCGTTGTAGACCTCGTCCCAACGGTCCATGACCAGATGGCCGGTCATGGGATCCATGGCGTTGAGCTTGCCGCAGGTGTTGGCGGTACGCAGCACCGTCTCGTCGTCTGCGCCAGCAGCGATGGCATGTGCGAAGCCTGCGATAGTGGAGTCACCAGAGCCCGTGGCGTTAACGGCAGGGATATCGGGCGTCTTGGCGCGGAACGCACGGCCATTGTGGAAACCAACGGAGCCGGCAGCGCCCATGGACACGACGACCCAGGGGATATCGGAGAAGCGGGCGTCAGAGGCGAGCGCGGCGCGGAGCTCGTCCACATCGTCGGTGGTAAAGCTCGTGCCCAGAAGGCCGTTGATCTCGGTCAGGTTAGGCTTAACCAGCTCGGGCTTGACCTCGGACTTGAGCGCAGCCTCGAGAGAGGCACCCGAGGCGTTCTCGGCAATGCCCGTGATCTTGGCATAGTAGTCTGCCTCGACACCGCGGGGCAGAGAACCCGAAATGGTGACAACGTCGGCCTTGCCCGCAAGCTCAGTAAATTTGGCGGTAAAGGCATCGAGCTCCTCGAGGGCAATTGTCGGGCCGCTCTCGAGCAGCTCGGTCTGGTTGCCGGCGTGGAGAATGTTGAGGCAAATTCGAGTCTCGCCCTTGATGGGCACAAAGTCGTTGTTAATACCGTTGGCGTCCATGAGCTCAGCCATGTAGGCGCCCATGTGGCCGCCGAGCAGACCAGTTGCCACAACGTCGTCGCCCAGCTGACCCAGCACACGGGCCACGTTGAGGCCCTTGCCGCCGGCGGTCTTTTCGGGCGTCACGCGGTTGACGTCGTCGATAATGAGCTCATCGAGCTGATAGCGCGTATCGACAGACGGGTTCATCGTAACGGTGAGGATCATTTCTAGCTCCTTATCTCGCAGGCTCCTTATGCCTTGCAAAACGAATTGGCTACATGCGACTACAGAATCTCGATTGTGAACGAGCGCACGATGGTTTCTTTGGGCTTGGCGATAAGGCAGCCGCGCTTGTGCTCAAGCACGTCATCCTCATCGGAACAGGTCGAGAGGCCGCCCCAGGGTTCAACTGCCACAAAATCACCCTCGGGCTTGCTCCACACAATGAGGTACGGGAGGCCCTCAAAGCTCAGGCGAACGCCCTTGTCCTCGCCCTTTTTGGAAAGCGTGACCTGACGGCTCTCGAGCACGTCAAAGATGGTCTCCGCAAAATCGAAGAGCTCATGCGACAAAGGCAGCGTCTTTCCCACCATGGGGTTCTTGGAGCGGTTGCTCACGTCAATCAAGCCAGTCGAGGGGACGGCAGTGCAAAGCTCAGCAGCCTCGTCCTTCTCAAAGCGCAGCTCGTAGTCCGTATAGGCCTCGCCCTCATCGAGCGGGCACCTAAAGCCGGGGTGTCCACCGATAAAGAAAGGCATGTCCTCGGTGCCCTCGTTGGTAACCTCATAGGAGACGCGCACGGCGGCGTCCTCGAGCGTATAGCGGGCGACAAGTTTGAACGGATACGGATAATCGCTCAGCAATGCAGCGTTATCCTCCGATGCCAGGCACATAGCCAGCTCGTTTGCGCTTTGGCTCAACAGCTTCCACTCCTGCTTGCGCGCAAAGCCGTGGCGGGCGAGCTTCACATGATGTCCGGCAAACGTCATGGCGCTGTTATCGCGCAAACCTCCGCAAATCGGGAAGCAAATCGGTGCCTGGCCGGACCACACGGCGGGATCGCCCTGCCACAAGTACTCGCGACCTCCAGCCTCAATCGAGGTAAACGAACCACCGGCCGTGGAGACCTTGATAGAAATCGAATCGTTGGAGAGAGCGTATTCCATTGTCCATCCTTTCGAACAACTGCTTTTTGCTCGCAAGAACCCGTCTCGGCCCTGACCAAAGGACAAACCCGCACGTTCATCGATGCGTCCGGTTTCCCAGCCATGCAACGGGGTACCATACAGACATTGATGCAATTACAGCTGAAAGGCCTTCTTATGCGAACCATCATCCTCTACGCCTCGCGCCATCACGGCAATACGAAAAAGCTCGTGGACGCCATCGTCGAGGCGCACCCCGAGATCGATACCCTCGACGTCAAGGCGCTCGGTAAAAACGAGTACCCCGACCTGCACGAATATCATCTGATTGGTGTCGCCACGGGCATCTATTACTCCGAGATCGACAAGGACATGGCACGCGTGCTCACGAACGTGCTGCAGCCGCAGGACAAGGTGTTTGGCCTTATGACCTACGGTGGCAAGAACAAATGGTACGGCAAGGATATCGATGGCATCTGCCGCATGAGGCAGGCCATCTTTATGGGTGTCTACGGCTGCCCCGGCTTTGATACGTGGGGGCCGTTCAAACTCGCCGGCGGTGTCCAAAAGGGACACCCAACCGCTGAGGAAATTAAGGGCGCCGTCGACTTCTTCGACAAGATCGAAGACGAGTATGGCGACATCATCGTCGAAGAGTACGCCAAGCGCGAGAAGCGTCTAGCATACGAAAAGGAGCATCCCGCGGGGGGTCTTGTGGCCGGCGTCAAGCGCACGGCAAAGAAGATCGTTAACAAGCTGTAACTGTTAAGGTGCTTTTGAGCGTTTAACCCATACGGCGGG
>CABQNF010000117.1 GCA_902465465.1 uncultured Collinsella sp.
CGCGGGAGCCGAGGTCGGCGCGCTCAAGATCGACCGCACCGAGAACGAAGATACTTCCACCGTTAACGATGTCATCGGCGGTATCGTCGCCGCGGCACTCTCGACCTGCTTTGTCGCCCTGCTACTCGAGCTCGTCTTTCCCCGCGCGACCGCCAGTGCCGCCGGCATGCTCCACCAGCGCCCCATGCCCCTGTGGGTGAGCGGTCTTCTGAGCACGATTGCTATCATCCCCGCCGTCCTACTGCTGATTATCTCTATCGCTGGTCTGTCGCTTGCCGGAGCCCTCTTGTGCGGCGTCATCGGCATCGCGTTGGTGTCGAGTGCCTTTGCGGGGTGTGCGATCGCCCGCATGGTCGGACACAGCCAGAACCGTTACGCCATGGCGGCCGTGGGCGGCATCGCCGCGGGCGCGCTTACGGCAATCCCCCTCGTAGGCGATTTCATCAGCGGCGTAGCCTTTGTCTTTATGCTCGGCTACATCATCCAAATCATCTGGCGCAACGCCCACCTCAAACCGCAGCAGCCGGCTAACACGCCAGGACTCCCCACCGCTTAGCCGCCAACCGCCACAAAGGGGCCAGGCACCTTTATGGCGATGCAGACCAGCTTAATCCCCTTGCACCAAAAAGGGCGCCGACCATCGCGGTCGACGCCCTTTCTTGTTAGTCGCTATAAAGCTCAGCGCTTATTTGTTGACCTGGCCGGCGCGGACGGCAGCCTTCTTGCGGTCGGTGGCGTTGAGCAGACGCTTGCGCAGGCGAATGTTCTTGGGAGTGATCTCGACCAGCTCGTCGTCGGCGATGTACTCCAGCGCCTCCTCCAACGAGAAGGTGCGGGGCGGCACCAGCTGGACGGAGATATCGGAGGTCGAGGAACGCTGGTTGCCCAGGTTCTTGGTACGGGCGATGTTGACGACCATGTCGCCAGCCTTGCTGCGCTCGCCCACGATCATGCCCTCGTAGCACTCGGTGCCCGGCTCAACAAACAGCTGGCCGCGCTCCTGCAGCGTACCCAGAGCGTAGGCAACGGCCTTCTCGGTGGTCATGGAGATCATGGCGCCGTTCTGACGGTTGCCGATCTCGCCGGCGTAGGGGCCGTACTCCAGGAAGGTGTGGTAGAACACGCCCTCGCCGTGAGTGACGTTCATGATGCGGTTCTTAAGACCCATGATGCCGCGGGTCGGGATCTTAAACTCGAGGTGCGTCACGATGCCCGAGGTATCCATGCTCGTCATGATGCCGCCGGAGGTACCGAAGACCTCAACGACCTTGCCCGAGTACTCGTCCGGGCACTCGACGACGGCCTGCTCGACGGGCTCCATCTTGTTGCCGTTCTCGTCCTTCTTAAACAGAACGCGGGGGCGGCCGACCTGGAACTCAAAGCCCTCGCGGCGCATGGACTCCATCAGAACGGACAGGTGCAGAATGCCGCGACCCGAGACCTCGACGCCGCTCTTGTCCTCGAGCTCCTCGATCTTCATGGTCACGTTGTTCTCGGCCTCGTTGAACAGGCGCTCCTTGAGCTGACGGGCGCCCACGATGTCGCCATCGCGGCCGACGAGCGGGGAGGTCGAAGCCTCAAAGACGATGGACAGGGTCGGCGGGTCGATCTCGATGGGCTCGAGCTCGACGGGGTTCTCGGGATCGGTGTAGACATCGCCGATATCGGTGCGGTCGATGCCCACGACGGCGGCGATGTCGCCGGCGCCGACTTCCTGGCACTCGGTGCGGCCCAGGTAGTCGAAGGTAAAGAGCTGCTTGACGGTAGCGGTGGCGCTGGAGCCATCGTTCTTCACAACCAAGATCTGGTCGCCCTGGTGGATGGTGCCGGAGTACACGCGGCCGATGCCGATACGGCCGACGAAGTTGGAATGGTCGATGGTCACGCACTGCATGGCCAGCGGAGCGGTCTCGTCAACCTCGGGTGCGGGCATGTCGTCGATGATCATATCGAGCAGCGGGTACATGTCCATGTTGCCGTCGTTGGGGTCAAGACGGGCAAAGCCGTTGACGCCGCTGGCGTAGATGACATGCTCCATGGCAAACTCGAGCTGGTCGTCAGTGGCGCCCAGGTCGGCCATGAGGTCCAGGCAGTCGTTGTAGGCCTTCTCGGGGTTGGCGCCCGGACGATCGATCTTGTTGATGACGATCATGATCTTAAGGCCGGTGTCAATAGCGTGACGCAGCACGAAGCGGGTCTGGGGCATGGGGCCCTCAAAGGCGTCGACCAGCAGCAGGGCGCCGTCGGCCATACGCAGCACGCGCTCGACCTCGCCGCCAAAGTCGGCGTGGCCCGGGGTGTCGATGACGTTGATCTTGACGTCCTTGTACTCGATAGAGATGTTCTTGGCGAGAATCGTAATGCCGCGCTCGCGCTCCTGGTCGTTGGAATCCAGGACGCGGTCCTCGACCTGCTGGTTGGCACGGAAGGCGTCCGTGGCACGCAGGAGCTTGTCGACCATCGTCGTCTTGCCGTGGTCGACGTGGGCGATGATGGCGATGTTCCTCAGATTGTCTACGCGCATGTAGTTCCCCTATCTTCTATCCATATACAAACGGCACGCGTATGCGACCCGCCCAGCAACACAACGCTCGGCGGGAATATTGAGCCTTTTACCGAAAACTCGTTTATTTTAGCGATTTTAGATGAGAGGGGTTTCCTCACCTGCAGGTTCAGGGTCGCTCCACATAAAACCATCGCCGGCGCCCATGCCCTCATACAGCACATATGCCGAAAAACCGCTCTCGAGCGTGGTTTCGAAGAAGCTCACGAGCAGAGCATCGTGATAGCCGCCGTCAATCTCGACGCAGCCGGTGTAGCCGATGGCATAGCGGGCGATACGGCCCAGGCCCTCGTCCTTAAGACCCATCTTGTGCTCGGAGATAAAGTTGGTGGCCGCCTCCAGGCACGCCTCTTCGCCGTCCTCGTCGAGCGCCGCCAGATAGCGGTTGGAAGCAGCGTCCTCGATCGCCACGACCACGCCCGGATTCTCGCCGGCGGCAAGGTCGTCCAAGAACGCACCAATTAGGTCGCACACCATGGCGTCGAGCTCGGCGGAGACGTTACCGGCGTCCTGCATATCCTGTGCCATCTTTAGACCTTCCCATCGAGTCTGGCGTCGTTACAGTTCTTGCGCCTCGGCGGCGATCTTAGCAGCGGCGTCGCGGGCGCGCATCATATCCATTGCACGCTTGTCGAGCACCTTGATCTGACTGGTCAGCATGACCGCATCGACCACACCCCAGATCACGAGGCCCGTAGAGATCGAAAACCCAAGCGCACCAACTGTACCACGAAGGCGTGAGCAGATTGCCGCGACAAGGACGGAGATGACAACCATCTTGATAAACGAGCCGCGGCGCTCGCGAAGCGTGCGGGCCTGCGTCACATAGGCGATGCGAGCCGCCTCAGAAGCCTCCGAGCGCATCTGGGCCTCGCGCGCAATGGCCGCCGCCTCAGCCGACATGCCGCCGGCCATCAGCGAACGCCCCGCATCCTGGCCGCCCCGCATTTAAAAGTCATCGGGGGAGAGCGTGTGGACGAACTCGTCGAACTTCTCGAACTCCTGCTCGTCGTCAACTTCCTCGGCATGGGCAGAAACGGTGCCCAGGCGATTCATGATGTCGTCCTCCACAAACATGGGGGCATTGCTGCGCACGGCGAGGGCAATGGCATCACTGGGGCGGGCGTCGATCTTGCGCTCGTCGCCATCGGCCAGCACGACGATCGTCGCGTAGAACACCGGCGGCTCGGCGCGAACGATCTCGATGCGCTCGAGTTTGGCGCCCAGCGCGTCAACGGTATCGAGCAGCAGGTCATGCGTTATCGGGCGCTCGGCGCGGCCGCTATCGATGCCGCGGCTGATGGCAGCAGCTTCAAACGAACCAGTCTGAATGGAAAGGGAACGCAGCGGCGCCGTCGAATCCGACTTGCCGCAGCGCTCGCGAAGCACGATAAGCGATGGCATGGGACCGGCGGCCATGACGATGGTCTCTATGTCGACACGAACCATGGAACACCTCCGGTACGTAGCGGTTAACATGCGGCGGTACCGCCGCATTGAATAGCTATACTACCCAATCTTTCGCCCAGCACACAAAACCAAAATGAGATTTATCGCGGACAAGAAAAAAGCCCCGAGGCAACGCCCCAGGGCTCTTCACAGTTTTGATGGTGGACCTGACAAGATTCGAACTTGTGACCTCCCGGTTATCAGCCGGACGCTCTAACCAACTGAGCTACAGGTCCATCATGGTGGAGGTTAGGGGGATCGAACCCCTGACCTCAGGCTTGCAAAGCCCGCGCTCTCCCAGCTGAGCTAAACCCCCACGGAGACAGTAATAAACACCCCAGCGGCGACTCGGCTCTCGCTGGGGTGTTTATTGCGAAAGAAAGTGGTGGACCTGACAAGATTCGAACTTGTGACCT
>CABQNF010000118.1 GCA_902465465.1 uncultured Collinsella sp.
TCGGGATACAGGGAGGCATCGACGTTCTCGGAGAAGATGCCCTTAAAGGTCTCGACGAGTTCCTGCAGGTCCTCGGCCGAAAGCTCGGAATCGACGCGAACGCCGGCGACCAGACGGGCCTGGGTCAGGGCGTTCTCGAACAGGTCGGCGTCAACGCCCATGACGACATTGGAAAACATCTGGATAAAGCGGCGGTAGCTATCCCAGGCAAAACGCGGGTTCTGCGTCTGCGCGATGAGGCCCTGGACGGAATCGTCATTGAGGCCCAAGTTGAGGACCGTGTCCATCATACCGGGCATGGAGAACGAAGCGCCCGAGCGAACCGACACGAGTAGCGGATCGGAGGCGTCGCCGAGCTTCTTGCCGCAGCGGGCCTCGAGGTCCGCCTCGGCAGCAACGATCTCATCGAGTGCGCCCCCGGGCCACACGTTGCCGGCACCGGAGTACTCGACGCAAGTCTGGCAGGTAATGGTAAAGCCACCGGGAACCGGCAGGCCGATGCGGCTCATCTCGGCAAGGTTTGCGCCCTTGCCGCCAAGCACGAAGTTCATGGACTTGTCGCCCTCAGAGACACAGGTGCCCTGGGCGTCGGTTCCAAAACGGTAAACCCTCTTGCAATCGCTCACGATACTTCCCCTTCCATGCACTTACGCGCACGACCGTGGTAACGAATCGACCCGCCGGATGCGGGCCGTGAGGGAACTATACGGCGCGTTTTGGGCAGGCTTGAGCAGAGGGTGCGCGGTTTGGTAAACGTGCTAAAACTGGCGGTAAACGGTAGATAAAGGTGGTTACCTTATGAAGATACCACTGCAAGAGAAATGCAGGTCAGATGCAAGTTTCTTGCTAAATCGCTTTATCATTATCGTGCATTATTTTGAGGTAGTCTATTTAGGACGGGGCTTTTTAACTACTCCAATGAGCTAACTTTGCTGCACTCGACTGGCGGCGCGGCGGGCGCGGGCTTCTTGGATTTCCTCCAAGTGGCTAATGATCTCGGCAGCGCTTTCCTCGATGGCCTTGCCGTCGGTACGCACCACAAAGCAGCCTAGGCGCTTCATGAGGGCACGAGCTTCCTCGAGCTCGCTGCGCACGCTCTCGGGCTCGGCATAGGAGCCGGCAACGGCACGGGCGTAGTCATCGCCCAAGCGGCTATCGCGAATCTCAGAAATAACGTCGACGGTCGAAATCAAACCGAACAGGCGCATCGGGTCAACCTCGTAAATCGACTTGGGCGGCTCCATGCCGTGCGCCAGAGGGACGTTGGCCACCTTGTAACCCTGATAGGCCAAATACATCGACAGCGGTGTCTTGGACGTGCGCGATACGCCCAGCAGCACGATATCGGCACCCGACAGATCGTCGCAGCCGCGCCCGTCATCGTGCTCAACGAAATACTCCATGGCCTCGATACGATGGAAATAGCGATCATCGGTCTTGTGAATCACGCCGGCAACGCCCTTGGGCGGCACACCGATAAGCGACGACAGCACGGCAAGCGTCGGGCCAATCAGGTCGACCGAGCGAATGTGCAGCATACCCAGGTAATCGAGCACGCGGGCGCGAAGCGCCGGATCGACAATGGTGTGGAACACGGCAATATCGCGATGGTCCGCATCGACGCGCGGACCCACAAACGACTCCACCTGCTCCACCGAGTTCACCTTGGGCAGGCGCAAGAGACGAAAAGCCCCTTCATCAAATTGCCCGGACGCCGCAAGCACCACCTCACAAGCGGTATCGCCGAGCGAGTCGGAGATAACGATAACGGTGGGACGAGCGGTGACCGGGCAATCCATGCGGGGCTCCTTTTGCGCTTATGCGCAGGCTAGCTTACTTTTTGCGGGCAAGCTCACCGATGTTGGCGATGCCGGAGAAAACGGCCTCGAAGCGGTTGAGCAGCTTAAGGCGATTATCGCGGAGCTGTTCGTCCTTGTCCATGACCATGACCTCATCGAAGAAACGGTCGATGGGCGCGCGCAGGGCGGCGAGGGCGGCAAATGCGGCCGGGTAGTCCTCGGCAGCAAGGGCAGCATCGACAGCAGTCTGAGCAGCCTCGGAAGCATCGGCAAGCGCGAGCTCGGCCTCGCCCATCAGGCTGCGGTCGTACTCCGCGCCCAGCTCGGGCTTGGAGATATGCGCGGCACGGGCATAGGCCGTAGCCAGGTTGTCAAAGGTCTCGGCATCGTTCTTGCGGGCCTCGTCGAGGGCGGCGCAGCGGGCGAAGAAGACGGACGGGGCGATGATGTGCACCGCAGAGACGGCGGCAACGGTATCGGCCGGGATCTTTTCGTCGCGGGCCATGCTCACCAGGCGGCCATGGAAGAAGTCGCGAACCTGCTGGGCGACCTCGGCGGCGTCGAACTCAATGCCCTGCTCGCTATAGAGCTCGAGGGCGAAGTCGATGAGCGATGTGGGGTCGATCGGCAGACGGTCGCGCAGGATGTTGATGATGCCGATAGCGGCACGACGTAGCGCGTAGGGGTCGGAGGAGCCGGTCGGGGGCTCGCCAATGGCAAAGATACCGGCGATGGTATCGAGCTTGTCGGCGCAGGCCACGATGCAGCCAGCGGTGCCCTCGGGCAGCTCGTCACCGGCAAAGCGGGGACGATAATGATCGCGAATGGCGTGGGCGACCTCGTCGTTCTCCCCCATCGCGGTGGCGTAGTAACCGCCCATCACGCCCTGCTGGCTCGTGAACTCGACGACGGCGTTGGATACCAAGTCGGCCTTGCACAGGTGCGCGGCGCGAGCGGCATCGGCGGCCAGGTGGGCGCCCAGATGGGCCTCGCGAGCGATGGCAAGCGCGAGTTGCTCAATGCGCTCGGACTTGGCGAGCACGCTACCGAGCTTCTCCTGGAAGGCGACCTTGGCCAGACGCTCGCGGAACTCGTCGAGGGAGATCTTCAGGTCCTCCTCGTAGAAGAACTTGGCATCGTCCAGACGGGCGCGCACAACGCGCTCGTTGCCGTCGATCACGCGCTCGGCGTTCTCGGGCTTGCTATTGGAGACGACCACGAACTCACGCGTGAGCTTGCCCTCGCCTTCATAGATCGGGAAGTAGCGCTGGTTGGTGAGCATGGACTCGCAGATGATCTCGTGCGGGACCTTGAGGAACTCCTCATCGAAGGTACCGACGAGCACCGTCGGCCACTCGCAGAGGTTGATGACCTCCTCAAAGACCTTCTTGGGCGTATCGACATGGCAGCCGGGACGGGCAGCCTCGACCTCGGCGATACCGGCGAGGATGGCCTCACGACGACGCTCGGCGGAAAGCACGCCGGCGTCCTCGAGCACCTGCTCGTAGACGGCGGGGCTGGCAACCACATGGTCGCCAGGGCCAAGTACGCGATGACCGCGCGTGGTGTTGCCGCTCGTCACGTCGGCAAACGACACGGGCACAACATCCTCGCCCAAAAGGCAGCAGATCCAGCGGACCGGACGAACAAAGGTCGCATGCTCGTGACCCCAGCGCTGAGAGCGGTAGTTGGGCCACTGCAGGCCGGCGATGGTCTTCTCGCACAGAGCGGTCAGAATCGGCGTAGCCGGTGCGGAGGGAATGTTCTTCTCGGCGAACACATACTCGCGACCGTCAGTGTCCTCGCGACGGACCAGGTCCTCGGCAGCCACACCGCACTTGCGGGCAAAGCCCTGGGCGGCCTTGGTAGCGTTACCGTCAGCGTCGAAGGCAATGTTGGCCGCGGGGCCACGCTTGACCTCGTGAACTTCATCGGTCGCAGTGGCGACGTTAGCCACGAGTGCAGCCAGGCGACGCGGGCTCGAGATCACGCGGACCTCGCCGTGGGCCAGACCGGCCTCGTCGAGACCCTTGGCGATCATGGTGTCAAGCTGCTTGACGGCATTGTTCAGCGGTGCGGAGGGCATTTCCTCCGTACCGATCTCAAACAGGAAATCCTTAGCGTCTGCCATGGCTTACGCCACCTCGCCTTCCTGGTCGGCATTCTCGTTGACTCCGGCGACCTCGGCCATGTAGGCTTCGCAGCACGCCTTGGCGACGGCGCGGACGCGCAGGATGTAGTTGGCACGCTCGACCGCGGACAGGGCGCCGCGGGCATCGAGCAGGTTGAAAGCGTGGCTGCACTTCATGACGCAGTCGTACGCCGGCAGCGGCAGCTTGCGCTCCAGACAGGAATGGCACTCGGCCTCGTAGTCGTCAAACTTCTGACGCATCATCTCGACGTTGGCGACCTCAAAGTTATAGGCACTGAACTCGCGCTCGTTCTCGAGGAACACGTCGCCATAGGTCATGGGCGTGCCGTCGGGCAGGTAGCTCCACACCAGGTCGTAGACCGAGTTAACGCCCTGGGCGTACATGGCGATACGCTCCAGGCCGTAGGTGATCTCGACGGGCACGGGGTCGACCTCGATGCCGCCCACCTGCTGGAAGTACGTAAACTGCGT
>CABQNF010000119.1 GCA_902465465.1 uncultured Collinsella sp.
CCCGCGCGCTCGTCAAGCAGACGCCGCATATTGGGTTTGCCGTCAAGGCGCTCACTGCTGCCGCGGGCACCTATGGCATGGGCCGTGCGCTCGTTTCGCTCTACGAGCGCGATGTCGACTACAGCCGTGCCAACGAGGTGGTCACTGCCACGTTCTCCCGCGTTCGCGATCTGGTGACCACGGTCGCGGGCGCTACCCGTCCTATGGCGTCCTACCAGGACGCATCCGATCTCGCTGCTTAGGGGTTTTCCGTTGCGCGTTGCATACCAAGACTGTTTTCATTTAATTGAGCCGTTGCTCGCCAAGGTCGAGAAGCCGAGTCGCTATATCGATCACGAGTGGGGCACGCTTTCCAAGGCCGATGCCGACTACCGTTGCTGCCTGATCTACCCGGATGTGTACGAGGTCGGTCTGCCCAACCAGGGTATTGCCATCCTCTACAACATCCTTAACCAGGCCGAGGGCATCTCCTGCGAGCGCGGCTATGTGCCGTGGCCCGATATGGGTGACGCCATGCGCGAGGCAGGCATTCCGCTGCTCTCGCTCGAGGGTGCAGCGCCGGTCGCTTCGTTCGATATCGTCGGCCTGCATGTGCCGCACGAGATGGCGGTGACGAACTTCCTCGAGGCACTCGACCTCGCTGGCATTCCGCTGTTAGCGGCCGACCGCACCGAGGACGACCCCATTATCATCGCCGGCGGCCCCTCGGTGTACAACCCCGAGCCGTACGCGGCCTTTTTCGATGTTATCCTCATCGGTGAGGGCGAGGAATCGCTGCTCGAGACCTGCCAGCTGCATCGCCGCCTGCGTGACGAAGGGGTCCCCCGCGCGCAGATTGTCGAGCAGCTTGCATCCATTGCCGGCAACTACGTGCCGTCGCTCTATGAGGTTCGTCACGACGAGCCCTGCTCGCCGCATGGCTACACCGTGCCGCGTGAGGGCAAGGATGCGCCGACCGTGGTCTACAAGCGCGTCGTCGAGGATTTCGGCGCCACGAATCCGCTGTCGCAGTCGTGCGTGCCCTATGCGCAGCTGGTTCACGACCGCCTGTCTATTGAGATCCTGCGCGGCTGCGCCCGCGGCTGTCGTTTTTGTCAGGCCGGCATGACGTATCGCCCGGTGCGCGAGCGCTCGGCCGACCAGATCGTCTCGTCGGTGATTCAGGGTCTGGAAAAGACCGGCTATGACGAGGTGTCGCTGACCTCGCTCTCCACGACCGACCACTCCTGCATTCGCGACGTGCTCGGCAGGCTCAACCGTCGCCTGGAGGATACGGGTATTCGCGTGTCTATTCCGTCGCAGCGCCTGGATTCGTTTGGCGTGGATATGGCCGAGTCGGTCGCCGGCGAAAAGAAGGGCGGCCTGACGTTCGCGCCCGAGGCCGGCAGCCAGCGCATGCGCGACATCATTAACAAGAACGTGACCGAGGAGGACCTGGACCGTGCGGCCAAGGCGGCCTTTGAGGCCGGCTGGAACCGCATGAAGCTCTACTTTATGATGGGCCTTCCCGGCGAGCGCGATGAGGACATCGTGGCCATCGCCAATCTGGCCGATCACGTGCTGGAGCTCGGTCGTTCCGTGGTGCCCAAGGCTCGTCGCGGCTCGATTTCGGTGTCGATCTCGGTTTCGGTCTTTATCCCCAAGGCTGCCACGCCGTTCCAGTGGTGCCCGCAGCTCGACTACGACGACGTCAAGCGTCGTCAGAAGCTGCTTATCACGAGCGTTCGCAACCGTGCCGTCCGCGTTCATTACCACGATGCCGAGACCTCGCTCATCGAGGCCGCGCTGTCCCGCGCCGGTCGTGACATGACGCCCGTCATCATCGACGCTTGGCGCTCGGGCTCTCGCTTTGACGCCTGGGTAGAGCATTTCTCGCTCGATAACTGGAAGGAGGCTGCTGCCAAAAACGGCATCGACCTCAATGAGCTCGTGCACCTGCCCTACGAGTTGGACTGGCGCCTGCCGTGGGAGCACGTGAGCCCCGGCTGCACACGCGGCTTTCTCGAGCGCGAGTACCGTCGCTCGCTCGAGGGCGTCACGACTCCCGACTGCACCCGCACGTCGTGCACCGGCTGCGGGATCTGCCCCACGCTCCACGCCAAGAATGTATTGATGGGTGATCGCGCATGAGTGAGCGCCTGACCGACAACCCCTCGCTCTTTAGGCTTCGTGTTCGCTATGGCAAGCGCGATCGCCTTAAGTACCTGGGCCATCTCGAAGTGATCCATACCATTGAGCGCATCGTGCGCCGTGCGGGACTTCCCTATGCCGTCACGCAGGGCTTCTCTCCGCACATGCGCGTGGGCTTCTCTTCGGCGCTACCGGTGGGTACGTCGTCGACATGTGAGTGGTATGACCTGTTTATGACCGAGTTCGTGGCGCTCGACGAGGCGTTTGGGCGCCTGGCTGCGGCGTCTCCGGCCGATCTGGCGCCCATCGAGGCGGCGTACATCGACGTGCGCACGCCGGCGTTGACGGCGCAGCTCACGCGCCTGTCGTATAGCATCGACCTGCATCTGGACCCCGAGGCGCCCGTAAGCGCCGACGAGGTGCATCGTGCGATCGACACGCTGCGCGCGGGCCATGGCATCGACTACGCGCGCGGAAAAAAGAGCAAGCGCTTGGATTTGGATCACACACTCGTGGGCTATGAGCTCACGGCGGGGGAGCGCCCGGACCATTTGGTGCTCATGCTCGACACCCATGCCGACAACGAAGGCTCCATGCGTCCGGAAATTTTGCTTTCTGCTGCTGATGTTTTGTTGCAGGGCTTGACCCCGGGCGTGGATGCACCTATTGTTTCCACCGGTATGCAAGACCTCGTGACCATCTGCTCCTACGATGTCGAGCGTCAGAATCAAGCATGCGAGGACGACGAGGGCCGACTCGTCAGCCCCATACCTGTGCGAACTTGTGGATTTGCTCCACATACTCGTTGACGGGGTTATTTTCGCCTGCTACTATATTCGGCTGTTGCACTAACTGATGCATGAAGGGCAAGTAAACATGTACGCAATCGTTAACACGGGCGGCAAGCAGTACAAGGTCGCCACCGACGATGTCATCACCGTCGAGAAGATCGAGGGCAATGAGGGCGACAAGGTCACCCTGCCGGTTATCTTCCTCAACGATGGTAAGAAGATCGTCACCGATCCCGACAAGCTGGCCAAGGCCAAGGTTACCGCTCAGATCGTTGAGCAGTTCAAGGGCGAGAAGCAGCTGGTCTTCAAGTTCCACAAGCGTAAGCGCTATCGTCGTCTGAAGGGTCACCGTCAGCAGCTCACCAAGCTGAAGATCGTGAAGGTCCAGGCTACCTCCCGCGCCAAGAAGGCTGTCAAGGCAGAGGCTGAGGCTGTTGCCGAGGCTTCCGTCGCCGAGTAGATTACACTCGTAACGAAAGAGTAGGTATACACAATGGCACACAAAAAAGGACTCGGTTCCTCCCGTAATGGCCGTGACTCCCGCGGTCAGCGCCTTGGCACGAAGCGCTATGCCGGCCAGACGGTAACCACGGGCACGATTCTCGTCCGTCAGCACGGCACGCACATCCACCCGGGTGAGAACGTTGGCCGTGGCAAGGACGACACGCTGTTCGCGCTGGTCGACGGTACCGTTGAGTTCCACAAGGGTATCAAGCACAGGGTCAGCGTACGCCCGCTCGCGAACGCGTAATTCACCCTTCATAGAGCACATATGTGGGAGACACTTGAGTTTTAGGATTCAAGGGTCTCCTTCTTTTTTGTAGGAGGCGATTCTGTTGTCACAGTTCACCGATATCAGCCGCATCAACGTGTGCGGCGGCGACGGCGGAGCCGGCTGCATGTCGTTTAGGCGCGAGGCATTTGTTCCCAAGGGAGGGCCCGATGGCGGCGACGGCGGTCGTGGCGGCAATGTCGTTATCCAGGCCGATGCTCAGCTGTCCTCGCTTATCGATTACCGCTTTAAGCATCATTTCCGTGCCGAGCGCGGCACGCACGGCCAGGGCGCTCGTCGCAATGGTAAGAGCGGCGAGGACCTGATTCTCAAGGTCCCCATGGGCACCGTTGTCCGCGAGCTCGATCCCGAGACGCAGGCCCCGATGTTCGAGATTGCCGATCTGGTGCACGACGGCGAGCGCGTCGTCGTGGCGCCCGGTGGCGCCGGCGGTCTGGGCAATACCCACTTTGTGACGTCGGTGCGTCGCGCTCCGGCCTTTGCCCAGCTCGGCGAGCCGGCCGAGGAGCACTGGATCGAGCTCGAGATGAAGCTTATGGCCGATGCCGCGCTTGTGGGCTTTCCCTCTGTCGGCAAGTCCTCGCTCATCGCGCGTATGAGCGCTGCCCGTCCCAAAATCGCCGACTACCCCTTCACCACGCTTGTGCCCAATCTGGGTATGGTGCGTGCCGGCGAATATTCTTACGTCGTTGCCGACG
>CABQNF010000120.1 GCA_902465465.1 uncultured Collinsella sp.
GCGTCTGTAGCGTATGATTTTTGAGCTGCGGACCCGCTAACATGTCCCGCTCGCGACGAGCTATTGTTACGGGGGTGTTTCGCATTTATGCGGAATGCCCTCGCTTGCATATGCCGCCCACCGAGAAATACGACCATTTGGGGCAAAAACCCTTGCAATGCAGAAAATACTTTTGTGTGGTAAAGCGCAATCAGTGTCGAAAGTATTTCTCAAACGCCTATAATGAATACCGCATGTTACGTGCATAGAAGGAGGAATGGGAGGAAACGTGGCTGAGAACCTAAGCAACCAGTCTGTACCCGAAGCCGCGGCGCGCGTCGCTGCCGTGGTCAACCGCCTCGTTAACCGAATCGGCTCGAATGCCGAGTCCAGGGAGCGTCTCGCCGAGATCGAGATCCCCGAGGAGCTGCGCGACAATCTGGCGCTGTTCTTGCGCCTGGAGCGCCGTGTGCTTAGCGAGTATGATCCCGAGATCGCGGACCTGTTCGACAAGATTTTGACAGCCGAGATTGTGGTCAATGCCGGCAACCCCGGTACCTGCGCTGCCGACGAAGCCGTCGACGAGCAGGGCGTGCCCACCGCCGACGAGCCCACTGCCGTGGCATTTCGTGAGGTCGTCGATTTGATCGACAGCCTGCCGCTCGATAAGCAGCAGGTCATCGTTCGCGCCTTTACGAGCTTTTTCCATCTGGCAAACCTGTCGGAGGAGAACTACCGTGTGGCGCAGCTGCGCGAGCGCGAGGCCGGTGCGTCGACCGATACCGAGGTCGATCCTGCCAACGAGCTTACCGTTGCCTATCACCAGCTGGTGAATGAGCTGGGTGTCGAGGGTGCCAACGAGCTGCTCGACAAGCTCGAGTTCCACCCTGTCTTTACCGCACATCCCACCGAGGCCCGTCGTAAGGCCGTCGAGGGCAAGATCCGCCGTATCTCCAACCTGCTGGAGGAGCGTCCGCGTCTGGGCGGCTCCGACCTGGTGGAGAACGAGCGCCATATGCTGCAGGAGATCGACGCCCTGGTGCGTACGAGTCCCATCGCGCTCAAGAAGCCCACGCCGGTCGAGGAAGCCGATACCATCATCGACATCTTCGATAACACGCTGTTCGACGTTATCCCCGTTATCTATCGTCGTTTTGACGATTGGGTGCTGGGCGACAAGGCCGGTACTGTGCCGCCGCTGTGCCCGGCGTTCTTCCATCCCGGCAGCTGGATCGGTTCCGACCGCGACGGTAACCCCAACGTCACCGCCAAGGTGAGCCGTGAGGTCGCCGCCAAGTACTTTACGCACATGGTGCTCAAGCTCGAGGACAAGTGCCGCCACATCGGCCGCAACCTCACGCTCGAGGCTACCTACAGCAAGCCGTCGGCCGAGCTCATTAACCTGTGGAACCATCAGGTCGAGATGAGCCCTCGTTACACGGCCCGCGCCGAGCTGATCTCCGAGCACGAGCCGCATCGCGCCGTCATGCTCGTCATGGCCGACCGCCTGAACGCCACCGTCCGTCGTATCACCGACACCATGTACCACAGCGCCGACGAGTTCCTGGATGACCTGCGCGTCGTCCAGCGTTCGCTGGCCGCCTGCGGTGCCGTCCGTGCTGCCTACGGCCCGGTCCAAACCATCATCTGGCAGGTCGAGTCCTTCGGCTTCCATATGGTCGAGATGGAGTTCCGTCAGCACTCCGTGGTGCATGCCCGCGCCCTTAAGGATATCCACGAGAACGGTATCCATGGCGACCTGCAGCCCATGACGCGCGAGGTCATCGATACCTTCCGCGCTATCGGCTCCATCCAAAAGCGCTACGGCAAGAAGATGGCGCACCGCTACATCATCTCGTTCACCAAGAGCGCCCAGCATGTGGCCGACGTCTTTGAGCTTGCCCACCTGTCCTTTGCACACGAGGAGGATGTCCCCGAGCTCGACGTGATCCCGCTGTTCGAGCAGCTCGAGGACCTCGAGGGCTGCGTCGACGTGCTCGACCAGATGCTTACGCTGCCCGTGGTGCAAAAGCGCCTTGCCCAGACCAACCGCCGCATGGAGGTCATGCTGGGCTATTCCGACTCCTCCAAGGACGCCGGTCCTACCACGGCCATGCTCGCGCTGCACTCCGCGCAGGAGCGCATCGCCAAGTGGGCCGAGAAGAACGATATCGACCTGGTGCTCATGCACGGTCGCGGCGGTGCCGTGGGCCGTGGTGGCGGCCCGGCCAATAAGGCCGTGCTGGCGCAGCCCAAGGGTTCGGTCAACTGCTTCTTTAAGCTCACCGAGCAGGGCGAGGTCATCTTTGCCCGTTACGGCAACCGCACGCTGGCTCAGCGCCATGTTGAGTCCGTTGCTGCCGCAACGCTTTTGCAGTCGGCCCCGAGTGTCGAGAAGACCAACACCGAGACCACGCAGAAGTTCTGGGATATGGCCGAGAAGCTCAACACCGCAAGCCACGAGCGTTATCTGGACCTGCTGAACACCGAGGACTTTACACCGTGGTTCTCGACCGTGACGCCGCTGACCGAGGTCGGTCTGCTGCCGATCGGCTCGCCCGCCAAGCGCGGCCTGGGTGCCAAGTCGCTCGACGACCTGCGTACCATTCCGTGGATCTTCAGCTGGAGCCAGGCACGCATTAACCTGGCCGCTTGGTACGGCCTGGGCACCGCCTGCGAGCAGTTTGGCGATCTGGACCAGCTTAAGGCTGCCTACCAGGAGTGGCCGTTCTTCCGCACCTTTATCGACAACATCGAGATGTCGATCGCCAAGACTGACCAGCGCATCGCCAAGATGTATCTGCACCTGGGCGATCGCCAGGATCTATCCGAGAAGGTCTTCACCGAGATGCAGCTCACTCGTAAGTGGGTCCTTGCCATCGTCGGTGACGAGTGGCCGCTGCAGCGCCGCCGTGTGCTTGGCTGTGCCGTTCGCGTGCGCAACCCCTACGTCGACGCCCTGTCCATCGCCCAGGTCCGCGCCCTTCGCGAGGTGCGTATGAACCAGGACGAGATGACCGAGGAGAAGAAGGCCGAGTACATGAGCCTGATTCTTTCGACTGTGACCGGCGTCTCGGCAGGATTGCAGAACACGGGGTAATCGATAGCCCTGTAGTCGTCCGGGCCCGCCATCAGTTTACTTTTAGGCACGTCCTCGGACATGCAAGAAGCCCTCGCTGCGCACTTCGTGCGGCGAGGGCTTCTTGCGTCCTGCGGAGTGTGCCTAAAAGTAAACTAATGGCGGGCCCTGCGATGTCCGGTCTTCGGCGGATTACTGGCTGGGGGAATTAATGGCGCGCTTCGCGCGTTTTGGATGGGGTCTATCCCGGTGGCGCATTTGGCGCTTCTCACCTTACGACTGTAGCGGCCGCGGTCCCAAGCGGAGTCGCGGCCGTTTTGTTGTGGGTCAAATATGAACGTTGTGTTAATGAGTCGGTGGACGGTGGTGTTTTTCGGTGAGCGGCGTATCCTTCCAACGGTTTATCTAGTGTGTCAGTTGAAAGGAAGAGGGCGCTCGTCATTGTTTGAATGTGAACTGCCGTTTGACCACAAGACGTTGCATCTGGAGCTCGAGGATAAGAACTTCGCGGGTGTGATGGAAGGTCATCAAAACGAGTTTAAGACTACAAAATCGCAGGAAGAGCTTGTGGAGGAGTCACTTGCCAACCCTTATGGCTCGCCTTCGCTCGAGGAGCTTTGTGCTGGCAAGAAGGATATTGTCATCATTAGCTCCGATCATACGCGTCCCGTTCCCTCGCGTGTGACGATGCCTATTCTGCTGCATCACATCCATTCTGCTGCGCCCGAGGCTCGCGTGCGTATTCTGGTTGCTACGGGTATGCATCGTCCGTCGACGCACGAGGAGCTCGTCAACAAGTACGGCGAGGAGATCGTTGCCAACGAGGAAATCGTTATGCACGTCGCGACCGATGACAGCATGATGAAAAAGATCGGCACCCTGCCTTCTGGCGGCGAGTGCATCATCAACAAGATTGCTGCCGATTGCGATCTGCTGCTTGCCGAGGGCTTTATTGAGCCGCACTTCTTTGCCGGTTTCTCTGGTAGCCGCAAGTCCGTCCTGCCTGGTATCGCCAGCTACAAGACCATCATGTACAACCACAACGGTCAGTTTGTGAACGATTCCCACTCGCGTGCCGGCAACCTGTGCCACAACCACGTGAGCGAGGACATGTTTGCTGCTGCCGAGATGGCTCACCTTGCCTTTGTGCTCAACGTGGTGCTCAACGGCAAGCACGAGGTCATCGGCTCCTTTGCCGGCGACATCCACAAGGCGCACGAGGCTGGCTGCGAGTTCGTGAAGAGCCTTGCCGGCGTTGAGCCCGTCGAGTGCGAGATTGCCATTACCACCAACGGCGGCTACCCGCTCGACCAGAACATCTATCAGGCCG
>CABQNF010000121.1 GCA_902465465.1 uncultured Collinsella sp.
TACGACCGCGTGACTCCATCACCTCCATACTCGGAATGCCGAGCATCTGGATGCCCGGAACGCCACCGGCAAGCGAGACCTCGACCGTGACGTGAATCGCCTCGACGCCGCGGATGCAGGCCGCGTGAACGGCAAACGTCTCGAACGCCATCACGACACCTGCCAATCGAACGCGTTGTACTGGTGCTCGATCTCGGCGATATGTCCGCCGCGAATGGTGACGCCCACGGCATCGAAGCGAATCGCCTTGAGCGGATAATGCTCCATGAGATAGCAACTTGCGATGCGGCGGTAGCGGCGTTGCTTTTGGGCGTCCACGGCCTCCTCGGGAAAGACCCGCGTGCTGCAATCCAGTGCGACGCGTCTGGTCTTGACCTCAGCCATCACCACGACATCGTCGAGCTCATCGAGCAGCACCAGATCGGCCTCGCCCTCGGTGCAACGATAACCCTGCTCCAGTAAGGTGTAGCCGCGCTCGTTAAAGTAGTCGATGGTGATCAGCTCGCCCAGCATGCCCAGCTCACGGGGACTGAGTCCCTTGATAAACTCGGGCGTCATCGCCCCGCAGTCGAGCTCGCCGTTTTCCCAACGCTCCTTGAGCTGCTGCGTCTTGCTCTTTTTGCTTGCGGCACTCATGGGGTCTCCTTTCCCGCACACTGCATTGCCCCGATGATGAGGGCACCTTTCATGCGGGTAAGTACCGGAAGCAAACCAAAAGCTGACCAAATGCCGTCAAAAAAAGGGCCGTACGCAGCAATGCTGTTGCATACGGCCCGCTACCAGCAGGTTTATAAAACCCTAGAGGTCCCTGTCTCCACAATTGACCTAGAAAAGGCGCTCAGTCTGCAGAAAGTTTCCGCAAAAGCTCACGCGGTGCAGTGGACAAAGTCCATGTTTGCGAATGGCCTCGATGTGCTCGGGGCTTGCGTAGCCCTTCGATTCGGCCAGATGGTACTCGGGGTACTCGGCGTCGTACTCGACCATCATCTCGTCACGCGTGACCTTTGCCATGATGGATGCCGCGGCGATACAGGCGATCTTGGCATCGCCCTTCACCACGTCACGCTCGTTAGGAACGGCGCCCAAGGGGTTACCATCCATGAGGACGCAGTCGGGTTCAAGTCCCGTATCGGCCACGGCGCCCGCAACGGCGGTACGGATAGCACGGGCCATGCCCATCTCATCGATATCCTTCGGCGCGATATGGCAAAAACCGATCGCCGTCGCCACCTCGGCAATCTTCACGGAGAGCAGCTCGCGGCGCGCCGGCGTGAGCTTTTTGGAATCGTTGATGCCCCAGATGCGCGGCTCCATGGGAAGGCACACGGCACACACCGTCAGGGGACCGGCCACCGATCCGCGACCCACCTCGTCGACACCAACGACTACCCCATCGCCGCCTAGCTCATGCATAAGCTCATACATGTCATTGACGCGCTCGCGCTCGGCGACCTCTTTGGAATGGCGTTTGAGGGCGCGTTCACAAGCCTTGATCACCTGCTGGCGCGGGTCCTCGCGATAATGCTCCACGAGGGCGGGGATCTCCTCAAACGTTGCGCTCGCCAGCTCTCCGGCAACCTGCGATGCCGAAACCGAGCTCGTCATATTGGCCATACCAGGCCCTCCTTGCATGCAAATCAGATAAAAAGAAGGGCCACCCGAAGGTGACCCTTACGTCCAAACGAGTGGACAGACGCTGCGATCTTCTTAGCGCTTCTCGGGGATGCGAGCAGCCTTGCCCACCTTGTCGCGGAGGTAGTACAGCTTGGCGCGACGGACGCGACCATGACGAACGACCTCGAGCTTGGCGATCTTGGGGCTGTGAAGCGGGAAGGTACGCTCAACACCGACACCGAAGGACATCTTGCGGACGGTGAAGGTCTCGCGGGCACCGGCGCCGGCCATGCGGATGACGTCGCCCTGGAAGACCTGGATGCGCTCGCGGTCGCCTTCCTTAATGCGGTAGTGAACCTTGACGTTGTCGGCGACGCGAACCTGAGGAATGTCCTCGCGGATCTGCTGACGCTCGATTGCGCGGATGTAATCCATGTGCAATTCCTTACTCTTCTAGAGGTGCCGTACCACCATGGCCGGCACGTAGTTGAACAAACGTATTCGAGTATACACGCGCGGGTTTCTGCTGCAAGAACAATTTTTTACGCAGACAAAAAGACAAAACCCGCACATGATAACCGCCCGTCTCACAAATGAGACGGGCGGCATGAAGGGGGGCTACGTTAGGCGTCTGAACCCAAAACGTTAGGCGGAACGCTTGGCCTCGAGCTTGGCCTGGGCGGCCGCAAGACGTGCGAGGGGTACGCGATAGGGCGAGCAGGACACGTAATCCACGTCGGCCACGTTAAACAGGCCCTTGATGGACTTGGGGTCGCCGCCGTGCTCGCCGCACACGCCAAAGTGCATGTCGGGATTGGTGGCGCGACCCTTCTCGACGGCCATGCGCACCAGCTCGAGTACCGCCGAGTCGATGGTCTCGAAGGGGTTGTCCTTCAAAATCTTCTTGTGCATGTACAGCGGGATGAACTTGGCCTCGGCGTCGTCGCGGGAGAAGCCGAAGGTCGTCTGCGTGAGGTCGTTGGTGCCAAAGCAGAAGAAGTCGGCATGATGGGCGATCTCGTCGGCAACCATGCAGGCACGCGGCAGCTCGAGCATCGTGCCCACGGGAATGTTGAGCTCGACGCCCTCCTCGGCGGATACCTCGGCGATGACACGCTCGATGACCTCGCGCGTCTGGACATGCTCGGCCGTAATGGAGACGAGCGGAACCATGATCTCGGGGCGCGGGTCGACGCCTTCCTTAATGAGGCGGGCGGCAGCCGTTGCGACGGCACGGACCTGCATGAGCGGCAGATCGCCAAAGACGACGGACAGGCGCACGCCGCGCAGGCCAAGCATCGGGTTGGACTCGACCATGCTGTCAATACGACGCAGGCGGGCACGCAGGGCAGTGAGCTCCTCCTCGGGAGCGCCGGCGGCCTCCTCCTTGGTGATGGCGACCTCGAGCTCGCGGGGATTATCCAAGAACTCGTGCAGCGGCGGATCGAGCAGGCGAACGACCACATCGCGACCGGACATGGTCTTGAACATCGCCAGGAAGTCCTCGGTCTGAACCTTGAGCAGGTCGGCCAGGGCCTGCTGCTTCACGGCCTCATCGTCAGACAGGATAAAGCACTGGATGATGTTCTTGCGGTCGCCCAAGAACATGTGCTCGGTGCGGCACAGACCGATGGCCTCGGCGCCAAATTCGAGTGCGAGTGCAGCATCCTCGGGGCTGTCGGCGTTGACGCGCACATGGTTGGCGTGACCGTCGGTCTCGTCCAAACGGATCTCGTCGGCCCAGGACAGGATGGTGTCCAGATCGCCGGTGAGCTCGGCCGAGACCAGGTCAACGGCGCCGTCGACGACGATACCCTGGGTGCCGTCGATGGAGATGACATCGCCCTCGTGCAGCACGCGATCGCTACCCTCGATGCGCACGACCTTCTCGGCGGCGTCGATATGGAAGCGCTCGACACCGCAGACGCAGGGCGTACCCATGCCGCGGGCGATAACGGCGGCATGGCTCGTCTTGCCACCGTGGCTGGTCAGGATGCCCTCGGCGGCAACCATACCCTTCAGGTCGTCGGGGTTGGTCTCCCAGCGAACCAGAATGACCTTGTGGCCCTCGTTGGCGCGCGCGACGGCATCGTCGCTCGAGAACACGACCTCGCCCACGGCGGCACCAGGGCTGGCGTTAAGACCGCAGGCCAGCGCCTCGTCCTTCTTGGAGGCGTCAAACTGCGGGTGCAGGAGTTGGTCGAGCTGCGCGGGATCGATGCGGCTCACGGCCTCCTCGCGGGTGATCAGACCCTCCTCAACCATCTCGATGGCGATGCGCAGGGCGGCGGTAGCAGTGCGCTTTCCCACGCGGGTCTGGAGCATCCAGAGCTTACCCTGCTCTATGGTGAACTCGATATCGCACATATCGCGGTAATGTTCCTCGAGCGTCAGGAACACGCGCTCGAGCTCCTCGCCTGCGGACTCGAGGCCCGGGGTGGTCTTGAGGTCGGCGATGGGCTCGGTGTTGCGGATACCGGCGACGACGTCCTCGCCCTGGGCGTTGACCAAAAAGTCACCGTAGAACTCCTTGGTGCCGTCGGCCGGATTACGCGTAAAGGCGACGCCCGTCGCAGAGGTCTCGCCCTTGTTGCCAAAGGCCATGGCCTGCACGTTGACGGCGGTGCCGAGGTCGTCGGAAATGCCATGCTGCTTGCGGTAGATGCAGGCACGCTCGTTCATCCAGCTGCCAAAGACGGCCTGGATTGCAAGGCGTAGCTGAAGCTCCGGGTCGTGCGGGAAAACGGGCTTGCCGTCAGCGACCTCGAGC
>CABQNF010000122.1 GCA_902465465.1 uncultured Collinsella sp.
GCTTTGCGCCCATATCTCGCACCAGTTTACCTGTTGCCTCGACGGTTCCGCCCGTCGCGACCAAGTCGTCCAGAATCAACACGGTATCTTTAGAGCTGATAGCGTCGGCATGGATCTCAATTGAATCGGTGCCGTACTCGAGCTCGTAGCTCTGGCTTACGGTCTCGCGCGGCAGCTTGCCCGGTTTACGTGCGGGAACAAAGCCAGCGCCAAGGGCTACAGCCACCGGTACGCCAACCATAAAGCCGCGAGCCTCGGGACCCACGACCTTGGTGATTCCCATGCCGGTAAAGTGCTCGGCGAGGGCATCGGTCATGGCTTTGAGCGCCTCGGGATTGCCAAAGAGCGGCGTGATGTCTTTAAAGATGACTCCGGGCTCGGGATAGTCGGGGATGTCGACGATTTGAGATTCGAAGTCGTACATTGTGTGACCTTTCAATGGGTTGCCGAAATTTCAGCTGAGGTTATTTGCCTGCGGTGGAGGAGCCGGATTGCGAAGGGGCGACGACCTTGAGCGGCTTTACGAGAGAATCCTCGTGCGAAGCCGGCGCGGCTATCTCTTCGTTTTTGGCCTTGGTGGACTCGGAGCGAGTGATTTCCTCATCGAGTGCATCGATGTCGGCGTCCTCGACCACGGCGTTGAGCGACTCAAAAACGCGGTTCTTGAGCAGCGCAGTGTGCACACCTTCCGTTAGGTCGTGAAGCTTCTTAAACGCACGCTCGAGCTTGGCGTCGCGCTCGTCATCGGAGGTATCCATTCCGAGCATGCTCACGAGCACCTGCTCAAACATCGAGGACTCGCGGTTGGCGGAAGACACGTACTGACGCAGGTTGCGCGGCTCGATATGGAAGCGTGACAGCTCGGAGCAGTAGCGGATGATTGGGAAATCGCGGCCATCGACGAGCTCTCGATTCTGCGGGCTCTTGATGATGCGAATGAGGTCGTTTTCGGCAAGCGACCTGATAAACGAGATTTCGACGCCCAGCATATCGGGAATGGTCTCGATGGGATGCAGCTTTTGCTTAGTCTCCTTGGGCTCCGTCTTGAGCGGAACATCGGACAGCAAGCCCACCTCGTAAGCGAGCGTTGACAGGTCCGTGGCGTTTTCCAAGCGCTGCTTAATTACGTTGAGCGGCATGTAGCGAGTCTTCTGCAAGTGCAGAATGACCTCCAGGCGATCAACGTCCTCCTTGGAGTACTGACGGTATCCCTTAGGCGTACGATGAGGGGTAATGAGCCCCTCATCCTCTAGAAATCTAATTTTTGAGTTCGAAAGATCGGGGTATGCGCCTCGAAGTAGGTTGACGACTTGGCCGATACTCAGATAGTTGCGTTCGGCCATGCCCTACTCACCGGTTTCGATGCGCTCCGGCGTGCTCTCGTGGTAGATGAGCGTAAACGTACCGATTTGGACGGAAGAACCGTCGTGCAGCGGGGCTGCGTTGACAATGGCGCCGTCGACCCAGGTGCCATTGAGCGAGCCCAGGTCCTCGATGCGAGCGCCGAGGCCCTCGCGAATAATGCGCGCATGGCTGCGCGAAACGGTCATGTCGTTGAGGAAGATGCCGTTCGCGGGATCGCGACCGATGGTGGTCACGTCGTCCTCGAGCTCAAAGGCGGCACCAGTCTGCGGACCCTTGACGATGGACAGAACGGGGGCGGTGATGCGCACGTTGGCCATGAGGTCGGGAACGGTGACGTCGCTTGAAGGCACGCGGAATACGCAGGTAGCGTCAGCAGTCTTATCATTCTGAGGCATATTGTTAACCATGTTGTCCATGACAACCCCTAACTTATCGCGGACGTGCCGCAAATAATGAACCGTACGTAATCATACCCCAACGAATCAGTCTTCGATTTCAGGGTTCAGAAAGTCGATGTCCTCGTCCTCGGGATGCGTGAGAGCCTGCTTAATGGCCGCTCCGCCCTTAATGGAGTAGATGACAGCCGTGAGCATGGAGAAGATCACGCCGCCGTACACAAAGAAGATGCCGAGGTGCACCGAGCTTCCGTTGAGGCCCGGGAAGGCCGTGAGGGTAGAAGGCAAAAGATGCAGGCCGTCAACAACGGGGAACCCGAGTAGCATGAGCGAGAAACCAGTCATGAGCAGCGCTGTGGCAATCTTTCCGGGAAAGACGACATCGATGGGGCGACGGTGATAATGACGAACGATGAGCGTGCCGATGCCCAGATAGATGTCGCGGCCAATAATGAGCACGCAGACCCAGATGGGTAGCTCTCCGTGGACCACCAGTCCCAAGACGCCGGTGAACAGCAGCGCACGGTCGCAGATGGGATCCATGACCTTGCCGAGCCATGAGACCGTCTTAGTCATGCGGGCGATCTGGCCGTCCATCCAGTCGGTGGAGGCGGCAACGGCGTAGATAACAATGGCGATGACGCGGTTGTTATCCGTCACAAACAGGTACAGAAATACCAGGGTGAGGATCAGGCGCGTAAAGGTGATGAAATTGGAGATCGTAAAGATCTTATTCGACGGGTAATCGGAGGTGCCGATAAGCTCCTTTTTGATCTTCTTTTTGATGCCCACAGGACTCCCCCGCTGGTTAACGACAAAACTTTCAATACTATACCCGTTCCGGCGATGTCTATCCAGCGCAGCCATAGATAGTCCAGACATGTGGAAGGTACTTTTAGGCGGCGGGGGATTTCGCATTCGTGTACATCAGCCTCCAAACATGTCGATTTTGGTGGCTGATGTACACGTTTTGATTCTGTGATTACATCGAGCGGGAACGTTGTTGCTTTAAGCCCAAAAATCATGGTGATTAAAAACAAAAAAGGTCAGGCACTAGGTGCCTGACCTGCAAACTTCTGGTCGGGACGACTGGATTCGAACCAGCGACCCCTTGACCCCCAGACCCCTATTTTTGGCTCTACCTGTGTCTTTTTTATTATAACACGCGCAAATAGCTCATGTAAGCAGTTTCCGCATATGTAAATAATCGCAGGTAAGCGCGGGTTTCTACATTTCGTTATTATTTGGCTTACAAACTCATGGTGCAGCCGTTGATTCTCTGGTGACTCCGGAGCGCCCAGAATCGACAGCACTCGGGTTTTCGCAGGCAGAAATGCCCATCTGGAATCCAATACTGTTTTAGGGAGAATCATGTCAAACGTAGAAGACGACAATAAGAGCTTACGCATATGTGGAAACGGCTCCGTCAGGAAGAACAAGGGGAAATGGCAGGCCATCGTCACCCTCGTCGACGAGGGGTCAGGTGAACGCACGCAGAGGACGAGGAACACGGGCATCGCCTGCTTCAAGGAGGGCACCCGCGGCAAGAAGGCCGCCCTCGACGCGCTTGCGGATTTCAGGCACGAAATCGAGGCGGAACTAGCCGAAACCGAGGAGTTGAGGGCAGCGGTCGAGGAACGGCAGGCGAAACTCGAGGCGGATGATTACGCGCTTCTCCGACTCGGAGACGCACTCGAGAAGTTCATAGACTTCTGCCTGCAGATGAATCGGATAACCCCGACTACGCGCGACGATTACCATTTCAGCGCCCTGCATATCGAGCGCGACGAACTGGGACTGATTCCCGTGAACGAGGTCACCACCGACGACGTCAACGCGTGGTCCGCGCGGAGGATTGCCTTGGGTACTGCGCCCGACACGCTCAACAAGGCCTTCAAGCTGGGCAAGCGCCTGTATACGGTTCTCATCAAGAGGAGCAACGACACTATCGGGAAGAACCCGTTCGACGGGGCCTTGGCGCCGCGCATCCTCGGCAAGCCGCGCAACGCGCTCAGGTCCGACCTCGTGCCCAAGCTCAATTCGATCTGCTCCATGATGCCCGATTCGCGGTTCAAGAGGGCGGTCGTGCTCGCGCTGCATACGGGGATGCGCATCGGCGAGGTCTGCGGCCTGCGGTGGTGCGACGTCGACTTCGAGTCGGGGCTCATCACGGTCAGGCACTCGGTGGCGTACGCGAAAGGGATGGGATCGTTCATCAAGGACACTAAGACCCACGATTTGAGGTCGATCCCCATCGACCCGGTGGGCCTTCTCCCCTTCCTGAAGGAGATATACGACCTCGACCTCGGGAAGATGCGCCTGCGCGGGCTTACCGGCTCGGTCGAGATCGGGGACTGCTACATCCTCTCGGAGCCGGGCGCAACCTTCGCGACGACCAGCTATATCCGCAGGGCATTCAAGACGTTTTCGGAGACCAATGCGCTCATGGGCACGAACGACGAGTTGATCACCTTCCACGGCCTTCGTCATACCTTCGCGACGCAGTGGATCCGCCAAGGCGGGGACATCAAGGCGCTGCAGTCAATCCTCGGGCACAAGGACGCCATGGTGACGCTCAACGTCTACGCGGAT
>CABQNF010000123.1 GCA_902465465.1 uncultured Collinsella sp.
GCTGATATCGCCGTCCGTAGACCTGGCGTCGCCAATAAAGATGTCGGCCTTTTTATCGCTGAGCGCGGAATCGGCCGAGGACGCATCGACAAAGGCGACTTTGAGACCCATGCGGCATGCAAGGGCACGAGCGGCATCGACCGCATAGCCCGTGAGGTTTCCGTCGGCATCCTGCATGGCTTGCGGGGCATCGGAAGTATCGAGGGCGACCGTCAGGGTTCCCGGCGTGACCAGGGCATCGTCCGATACCGTGGGGGTAACGGTCTCGCGCTCGATCTGGTCGATCGTGGGCGTCGTGAACGTGGACAGTGGATTGAACGCACATCCACTCAGGCCCAAAACGGCAATGACCACCGCGGTCCCAGCACCTAACCGAGCCGCATGCATCAAGCTGCCCCTCACCATGTCCACTACCCTGCCTTCTGTGTCGTATACAATCCGTGCCCTGCACGGAATATCGGGTTGTTCCCACCAGCTGACCTGGTATTTGACCCCACACTTGCGCACCGGGGCGTTTGCTCGGGAGGCCGCAGCCACCTTCACGACTGGCCCGCTCGCCCGCGAGGCGGTATTGCCCCAAAGAAAGTAGAACGGACGGTGCGGCTTACATCTAGGACGCGCCATGATCGCGCCGCGCGCACGCGGTCGCTTACGTGGATCCCTTTGACCGCGTCTGTCTTGGACTAGGATGGGCATTTCGTCCGTCCGCAACCACAGCCTGGCAGGAACGTAGGGCATTATAGCTAAGTTCAAGCTATAGTTTAAGGTTAGGGACGTTATTCGCATCGCGAGCACAGATTTCGCAGGTCGGAGCGGACCGCACGCGCTATCTTCACTGCCACAAAACCACCCCTACCAAACGCGTGCGATAGCGAGGCCATCGACTGCTGCGGCGCCGGCACGCTTGAGCTCCGCCGAGGCCGCTGCCATAGTCGCACCCGTGGTAATGACATCGTCGATGAGCAGCAAACGACAGCCGCGCACATCTTCGACCGTCTCGTACATGCCCCGGGCATGTTCCCGGCGCTCATCGCGACCGAACTCGCGCTGGTCACCATGACCGCATTTGGCCAGGGCGTCCAGCAACGGCACGCCCGAAAGATCGCAAAACGAGCGCGCGATTGCTTCCATATGATCGAATCCACGCCGCCGAAACGCCGCCGCAGTCGCGGGCACAAATACCACTGCGTCGACACCGGACAGCACGCCGCCGTAGCGATCGGGGGCTGCCACCTGGGCATGTAAGACGGTGTCGTAGAGTAGCTCCGCCAGATACGGTGCCAGGCGGCGCTCGCCCGCATCCTTGTACGCCTTGATGATGCGCGGCAGCGGATGTGCGTAGACGGCACACGCCAGGCAGCGATCGAGTGCCTCGGCCATTGCCGAAGACGTGCCATCGACCGAGCACTCGGTGCACAGCAAATCCCCAAACGGGGCGCCACATCGGATGCAGCTATGGCACGGATCGATGAGCGTGAGCGATGCCAGACAATCCTGGCAGATCAGCGCACCGGAACGCTCGCAGCCGGCGCATCGCGTGGGCGACAACGCCTCAAGCGCCTCGTACGTCGCGCGCTCGGCAAGCGGTAGCAATTCGTCCGCAAACGGTAGGACGCCTGCACCCTGCAAGCGAGTCAGTACATTCAAACGTCTCTTCATGACACAACCCTCCCTACGCGAAGGCGGAGGGAGGGTTGTCGGTGTAGAGCCATGATACCCAGAGGTGCTAGGGCCAGGCGGGTTAAATCCGTTTACGGGCGCTATTCGCCGGCAGGCGGTTGCGGTGCGGACGAGGTGTGGGTCGAGCCCTCGCCACCGTCCTGGCGCGACTTGCGGGAGCGACGGCGACGGCGACGCTTTTGACCCTGGTCGGTCGAGCCCTCGCCACCGCGATCCTCACGCGGTTCGCGCTCGTCGCGAGTACCGCCACGCGAAGCCTTGGCGGCAGCTCCTCCGCCATCGCCGGGGCGACGGCGCGTGACCTTGACTTCACCGTCCGAAACCTGATCGGCCACAGAAGGAACCGAGGGCTTCTGCTGCGTGCCCGAGGAATGGCGACGACGCGGGCGCGGCGCGCGCTCCTCCTCGCCGCGCGGCTTGCCAGCCTTGTCGGCAGGCGCATCGGAGGCCGAGGCGCCCTTGGGAGCGGCACCGGCTTCGCGAGCGGCTGCGGCGCGGAAGGCGTCCTCGCGCTCCTCGCTCGACAGGTGACGGCGACGACGGCGCGTGGGGTTCATGCCACCGCCGCGGTTTTGCTGCTGGGGCTGCTGAGCCTCGCGCTCGCGGGAAGCATTCTTGCCCGCGGTCTCGCCATTGTCGACGGACGCCGTGCGCTTGCGGCGGCGACGGCCATCAGCCGCCCCCTCGGCCTCGAGCGCCTCGGCCTTGCCACGGCCCTTTCCGCGGCCACGACCCTCGCCCTGGCCCTGACCGAAGCGAGCATCGGATTCGGCATCGCGGCGACGGCGCTTGGGCATCGACGTACCGGCCAGACGGTCGGCACTCGACAGGCCATCGCCCACGTCGACGCCGTTCTCGCGATCGAGCTCCATGAGCGCCAGGCGCATCTCGGGCGATTCGATGCGCTCGAGCACGTCGCGCGTCACGCAGTCGGGGCGGCAGTTGCAGCCCTGCTCGGCGGCCTTCTTTTTGCAGCCCTCCGAGCACGTCATATCGGCCAGGTTGACCTTAAAGACTTTGCCGTTCTCCAGGCGCAGCACCAGCTGCTCGCGCGGCGTGTCATATTCCTGGATACGCGCCTTGCCAAGCGGCGTATCGATGAGCGTCTTCTTTTTGGGCGCACGGCTCTTAAAGTCCTTGTACGCCTCGAACTCATAGCGCAGGCAGCACATCAGGCGGCCGCATACGCCGCTGATCTTGGACGAGTTGAGCGGTAGGTCCTGCTCTTTTGCCATGCGAATCGAGACGGGCTCAAACTGTCCGCCAAAGCGCGTGCAGCAGAGCTCCTGTCCGCACTGGGCATAGCCGCCCACCAAGCGGGTCTCGTCGCGCACGCCGATCTGGCGCATGTCGACGCGAATGTGCAGCGTCGAGGACAGGTCTTTGACGAGCTGGCGAAAATCGACGCGCTCCTCGGCCGCAAAGTAGAACACGGCCTTCTCGCCGCCAAACAGGTACTCGACGCCGACCGGCTTCATCTCGAGGTCGAGCTCTTTTACCAGACGGCGGAAATCGACCATCGCCTCGTCGCCCTGGATGGCCAGGTCGTCGGCAAGCTGCAGGTCGATGTCGCTTGCAACGCGCAGCACGGGCTTGAGCGGCTGGCCGATCTCGTCCTGCGGCACCTCGAAGGGATCGGCCGTGACCAGGCCGATCTCGGTTCCGCGCTCGGTGGAGCAAATGGCATAATCGGCCTCGAGGATATCCAGATCCTGCGGGTCGAACCACAGGTCGCGCGAGGCGTAGGTAAACTTAACGGGTACGACTAACGGCATTTCAGTGCCTTCCTGATATCGAACAGCATGACCTCGATGGCCAGCTGGGGAGTAACGTTTCTGGCGATGTTGCGCTCGGCAGTTGCGACCGCCTCGAGCGCCCGGGTGGCACCCGCAACATTCGTCGCGGCGGCAAGCCGACCGATCGTGTCGCGCACGTCTTCGTTCACGACGTCGGCCGCCTCGTCCTGAAGTGTCAGCAGCACGTCGCGCATGAGCGTCCGTGCGCTCGCCAGCGCTTCCATGATACCCGAACGCTCGCGCGCGTTGAGTTCGCGCTTGTTACGGTCCTCAAGCTGCTTCAATGCTCCACGCGACAGGTAATCGGCGTTTTGCTCGAGCACCTTTTCCTGCGTGGACTTGACCTCGGCGAGCGGCGCCTTGACGGCGACGATGAGCGACTTGGCGCGACTGAGCACATCGGCCTCGTCGGCAGCGATGAGAGAATCGATGGCGCGGACCATCTGGCGGCGAGCATCCTGGCGCTCGGCACTCTTAAGGAACTCGATGCCGCGCGTGGGGCTCCCCGCCACGGCGACCGCCATGCGGCAACGCGCGAGGTCCTGACCCGTCGCGCGACTCACGGCACGCGCGGCCACGGCGGGCGACACCAGCCGAAACGGCACGCACTGGCAGCGGCTCACGATGGTGGGCAGCATCACGTCTGCCGAGGTGCCCAGCAAGATAAACATAACGCCCTCGGGCGGCTCCTCGAGTGTCTTGAGCAGTGCGTTGGCGGTGTTAGCGCGCAGCTGCTCGGCACGGTCGATGATGTAGACCTTGGCCTTAGCGCGGATGGGCGCCAGCGGCACGTCGTCGAGTAGCTCGCGGGTCTGGGCAATGAGGTAGCCCGTGGCGCTCTCAGGCGTGTA
>CABQNF010000124.1 GCA_902465465.1 uncultured Collinsella sp.
GAGGCGTTGAGCGCGCCCGCAGCCCACCACGCCGAGACGACCGCTCCCGCCACGAGACCAACGGACGCGGCGTACAGCCACCGCTTCCAAGGGGCAAGCCGCGCACAAGATTGAGCCAGCACAACGAATACCGCCGCCGCAACGGGAATGGCCCATAGCAGCCCGACCGCCGGCGCCCGCTCCCTCAGCAGCGCATCAGCGGCCACGTTGAGCACCAAGGCGCAGCTCATGCACATGCCGGCACACAAGGCCATCGTCCACGGAAGCAGGGGCCGCGGAGGCATCACACGCTCGCGCTCCGTCGCACTCATACGCAGATGCAATCTTTGATTTTGGCAAGCTTCTTCTCGCCGATTCCCGACACACGCATCAGATCGTCAACCGAGGCAAAAGCACCGTTCTTTGTCCGTTCATCGATAATCGACTGGGCCATGGAGGGACCGATGCCCGAGAGCGTCTGCAGCTCTGCCGCGCTTGCCGTATTGATGTTTACTAGGCCTGTTGCGCCACTCACGCCCAATGATGCGGAAGCCCCACCATCAACACCGGCTTCCGCAATGGACGCCTGCTGCTCCCCTACCGTTGGAACATGGATTTTTTGTCCATCAGTGACCTTAGATGCCCGATTAAGCCCCGTAACGTCAGCCTCGGGCGCCAGCCCGCCGGCGGCATCGATCGCCTGGGATACCCGTGCCCCGTCTTTGAGCCTGTATACACCGGGCGACACAACGGCGCCATCGACATCGACATAGACCTCTGCCGCGGCAGAAGCCTTAGTCGAAGAGCCTTCGGATGTCTTTCCGCTCGAAGCATCGCCGGATCCCGGCTCCACTAACGAGCCCGTACCATCAGTGCGCTCAAACGACACGCCGCCGGCACCGCCGCCAAGGTTCGCCATCGCCAAGCCGCTCGCCATCGCAATGACGCCCAGCATCGCCACCACCACAGCCTTATGACCGAGCAGCTTGCCCGCCCAGCGGTCCATCTTTTTGACCCGTTCGTGTTGTTCGCGCTGCGCCATAGCAAAACCTCCCAACAACATCGTGTCAGGAAAAGAGCCCCGCAACAGCCATGCTTCAAAACCGGTTTTCGCAGTCAAACCAAAAGCTGACCAAAACCTTGCACAAATCTGTCCATTTATTCAGGCACACGTCAGCAAATGAACACTTAGCCGCAAAATGCCCAGATAGCAAAAGACCGACGATGCAAGAGCATCGTCGGTCTATGCACAAATTTACTCGTGATCTTGGTAAATCTCACGCGGAGCAAGCTCCGAATGTTTGCGTTTTAAGGTCTTAGGGGCCTTATACGTGTTGCTTTCGAAGTCGATGTACTCGGTCTGCTTGAGTAGGCGCTCGATCATCTCCTCGTGATCGAACAACTCCCAGGCCTCATGCACGGCATCGAGTTTAGCGTGCGTCTCGGGACGACGCGGCATAAACAGCGTGCAGCAGTCGGGAGCGGCCTCAGTCGAGATATCGAACGTACCAATCTCCTCGGCGCGCGCGATAATCTCCTGCTTGTCCGAACCGATGAGCGGACGGAACACGGGGATCTTCACGGCCTCGTTAACGGCCATGATATTCTCAAGCGTTTGGGAGGCAACCTGTCCAAGCGATTCGCCCGTCACGATGGCCTTGGCGCCCTCGATGTGTGCAATGCGCTCGGCAACCGAATACATAATGCGGCGATACATGATCACGCGCAGGTTGCTGGGACAGGTGACCGAAATCTCACGCTGGCAATCGCCAAACGGCACCACGTACAGGCGGCCGATCTGGACACCCGGCTCAAGCGCACGGATGATGTCCTGCACCAAATACTCGCTCGTGTCGGGCGTCTGCGGACGACCTGAGAAATGTACCGGCACGCACACCGCGCCGCGACGCGCGAGCATCCAGGTCGCCACCGGGGAATCGATACCCGACAGCAGCGTCACGACCTTGCCGGCAGAACCCACCGGCAGACCGCCCACGCCGCGCTCGGAGCGCGCGTACACATAAACGCTACCCTGGACCACCAGTACGTGCACCATCGCATCGGGGTCGTGCATTTGAACCTTTTTATCGGGGAAGGCCTCACACAGCACCTCACCCACCTGACGATTGATGTCAATCGAGGTGAGCTCATAGTCGGTATTGGAGCGCTTGGCGTGCACCTTAAACGAATCGAAGGAACCAAACTCGCGCAGCGCCTTCACGGCGGCGGCACAGTACTCCTGAGGGTCGCGATTGGTGTGATACGCCAAAGACACACGTGCAACGCCGGGAACGGTGCGAATGACACGCGCCGCCTCATCGGCCTGATGCTCGTTAAAGGTCACGAGGATATAACCGGAAATTCGAGACACGGCATTCACGGAAAAGGCGGCCAAGGCCGCCTTGATGTTATCCATGAGGATATGCTCAAAATGTGCGCGGTTCTTACCCTTCAGTCCAACCTCGTGATAGTGGACCAGGCAGACGCGAGCCGCCATTTAGGCTTCAGCAACCTTGTGGCCGAGCGCCTTCTCGTAACGGGCCTCGTCGTAAGAGATGTCGCCGTCGACAATCTCGTCCATAGCCATCGAGATGGTGTCGGCACCGGAAAGCCCGATGGTGATGTCATCGACATCCTGGACGGCAAGCACGCGGTTGTGCTGGCCACGCAGCATGCTATTGATGTCGCAGGCGCGCTTGGAGGCAAGCGAAGCGAGCAGGAAGCGGTTGTGATCGGTCTTCTCCAGAAGATCGTCAATGCAAGGCTTTACAACGGACACGGACCTCAGATCCTTTCATGCATATCGAGAACGCGAACGAGCTCATCGGTCGCGCGGTCGAGATCGTCATTTACCACGACGTCGTCGTAGCGGTCGGCAAGGGCAAGCTCATCGGCGGCGTTTGCCATACGCAGCTCAATCGTCTCGGGCGTCTCGGTACCGCGACCGACTAGACGCTCGCGGAGCACCTCAAGCGAAGGCGGCTTGATAAAGATCAGCACGGCCTCGGGGAAACGCTCCTTCACCTGCAGGGCGCCCTGGACATCGATCTCCAAAATCAGAGATGCGCCAGAGGCGAGCTTGGATGTGACCTCGCTCACCAACGTGCCGTAGCAGTTACCGTGGACCTCGGCCCACTCAACAAACTCGCCGTTTGCCACGCGGCGGTCGAACTCCTCGCGCGTCAGAAAAAAGTAGTTGACGCCGTCGACCTCACCTTTGCGTGGTGCTCGCGTGGTAGCCGAAACCGTCAGGCCCAGGTTCGAGCGGCGCTCGCGCACACGAGTGACGAGCGTACCCTTCCCTGCGCCTGACGGTCCAGAAATCACAAAGAGCTTGGAATCCTGAGCGCTCACTTATTTGGTCAGCTGCTCGAGGAGCTGCTCGCGCTGACGGACGCCGAGGCCCTGGACGCGACGGGTAGCGGAGATACCGAGCTCCTCCATGATCTTGGCGGCCTTGGCCTTGCCATAACCAGGGAGAGACTCGATGAGGGTGGAAACCTTCATGCGGGAAGCGATGGGGTCATCGGAGTTGAGCACGGACTCGAGGGACTTCTCGCCCTTCTTGATCTGCTCGCGAAGCTCAGCGCGAGCGTGACGTGCGGCAGCAGCCTTCTCAAGAGCCTGCTTGCGCTGCTCATCGGTAAGCTGAGGGAGTGCCATTCGTACCTCCAAATAGTTGGGTTATATCTGATTCAATAATTGGCATTTTAGCACGTAGAACGTACAAAATGCCCAATCGCGGCTCCATAGGTTAGACGATACCCGCAAAAAGTGCAATATACTGCGCTCAAAGTTAAGCCCCTGACCTGCGATTCCACACAAAGGATGGGAAAGTTTACGCAGGCACAGGGGCTATTTTGTGCTAATGAGACCCAAAAGTGGTGACTTAGGGGAATCTTTTACGCGACGTTTTCGACCAGCTCAGCGACGATGGCGTCAAAGGCGGCAACCGGATCGTCGGCACCGGTGATGGGACGGCCCACCACAATGTGGCTTGCGCCACGCTCGATAGCCTGGGAAGGCGTCGCCACGCGGGACTGGTCGCCTAAGGCGGCACCCACCGGACGCACACCCGGAGTCACGATCAGGGCATCAGGGCCCAGCAGCTCACGCATGTCGTGAGCCTCCATCGGCGAGCACACGATGCCATCGATGCCGTTGGCCTGAGCGAGCTTTGCCAGGCGGGCGGCCTCCTCGGCCACGGGCGACTCGACGCCGATCTCGCTCAAGGCATCCTGATTCATGCTCGTGAGCACGGTGATGGCGACGAGCTTGGCGCGGTCCTCGCGCGCCTCCTCGGCGCCCTCGCGGCAGGCAGCGAGCATGGCGCCCGAACCC
>CABQNF010000125.1 GCA_902465465.1 uncultured Collinsella sp.
GCCGCGCGGCAAGGAGATATATTGCCAGACCGGAGGGGCGCCGTGGGCGGGAATCTGGGCGTACACATTTCCTACACATCTTGTGATCCGACTAACGTTTGCCAGCCGTTAACTACCGCTCGCCGAGCATCTCTTTATATAAGGCAGTCTCATGGTTAAAGCGGATACGTCCCCCTAGCTAAAGCACAGCCAGCATCGAGCAACTCATCACGTTCTTCCACCGAGAACCCCTCGGCGTAGACGCGCACCACTGGTTCGGTCCCGCTAGGACGGACCAGCAGCCACGTGTCATCCTCGAATGACAGACGCAAGCCGTCCATATGACTAACGTTTTGCGGCACCTTGCCACAAATCGACTTGGGGTTTACGCCCGGCAGCAGGGTTCGTAACGTTTCGGCATCTTCGGCCTCAAGGCGCAAATCGCGTCGACCGTAACTCGTCTTACCAAAACTGTCCTCGAGTTGGTCGACCAGAACGCCCAAAGGCGCGCCCGTCTTTGCCATAAGCTCGCACAGAATCAGACAGGCGAGGATTCCATCGCGCTCGGGCATATGCGCGGCGATGCCGATACCACCGGCTTCTTCGCCGCCCATGAGGACGCCGCCCTTCTTCATCTCCGCCGCTATATATTTGAAACCGACTGGTTTGACGGTCACGCGGCAGCCAAGCGCCTCCGCAATGCGACGCACGAGCGTCGAGCATGAAAGATTGACGACGACGCGCCCCTCCAAATTACGAAATTGAACCAAGTCGCCCAAAACGAGCGCCATGATCTGATGCGGATGTATATATCTGCCGCGCTCGTCAACCGCGCCGATACGGTCGGCGTCGCCGTCGGTCACCAGGCCAGCGCAAGCTCCGTCCTCGATAACCGTGCGCTCGCAAGCGTCCACCCAAGGTTCAACGGGGTCGGGGCAGATATCTTCTTGGTCAGACGCCTGCCCGGCGTGAATCTCGTGCACCTCAACGCCAAGCTCGCGCAGCAAGTCGGCTAGATAGCCCTGGGCTGCGCCGCCCATGGGATCGACAACCACGCGCAGGTGCGCGGCGCGGATGGCTTCGGCATCGACAAACGATGCCACCGTCTGCATATAGTCAGGAATGATATCCGCGGTGCGATATTGCCCCTCGATCCCCGTTGGCTCGGGAGCCATGGTCTCTTCGAGCTCTTCGATGACATCCTGGTTGGCGGTCGAGCCGTCACCCATGCGAATCTTGAGGCACAGATAGCCCTGCGGATGATGGGACCCCGTCACCATGAGCGCGCCGCACGCCTCACCGTCATAAGCCGCCGCCCACGTAAGGGCAGGGGTCGGGACAGGTCGCGAAGCGAGCACGGCGTCTAGCCCGTGCGCCGCTAGCACGCCCGCCGCAAGCTCAGCGAACTCGCGCGCCAGGGGCCGGGTATCGAACCCTATATATACCGTTTTGCCCGGATTGGTCTTTTGCCACAACTCGCCGACGGCATCGGCGATACGGGCAACGTTATCGGCAGTGAAGTCCTCATCGACGCGAGCGCGCCAACCGTCAGTTCCAAAATGAATTATCGCGCACACGCGCAGACACCTCGCAGTGTTTGGATCATGGTACGCATGGGGTATACCCGCAACATGCACTCGGCAACCTGCCGGCACCAGCATTCACCATTTGGGCAAATGCTGCCGAGGACATGCAGGCAATAAAAAAACCGCCCCGTATGGAGCGGTTTTGCCCTTTATATATCGAGCGCCTCGGCCATCGCTGCCGTAGTGATTGCCGTGGTTCCACAGCAACTGCCCACCATTGCGGCACCGGCATGCCTCCATTCGATGCATGCGCGCGCGAAAGCTTCGGGGTTCTCGTGCCATACGGGGCCATCCTGAGTCTGGACCGGATCGCCCACGTTGGGACGCACCGTGACGGGAGTAGTCGCCGATGCAACCATCCTGGGCACCGCCGCGTTCGCGGCCGCAAGCGAACAGCAATTAACACCAACCGAGTTTGCGCCGTGTTTTTCGGCGTACAAAACGGCTGCCTCGATGTTGAGGCCATCGCCCAACAGGTCGCCTTTATCGTCAACGACAAAACTCACCAGAACAGGCATGCCGTCGGCGGCGTCTCGGGCGCCGGCAAGCATGGGCTGCAAATTACGGATAGACGTCACCGTCTCGATCAGCAGACCGTCAACACCAGCATTGAGCAAGGCGTGCGCCTGTTCGCGCGCAATGCCTCGGATTTCACGATACTCGGCAGAGTCCTCGGCAAACCACTCAATACCGATCGGGCCCATCGAGCCCAGCAGCAGCTGAGGGTGCGCCTGGCGGGCATCGTCGACAGCCCCGCGATTGACCTCCGCCACGGACGGCGCAATCTGGTCGTGCTTGAGGGCATAGCTCGATGCCTGAAAGGTGTTGGTAATGAGCACCTGCGCGCCGGCGGCGACATACAAGCGATGGATACGAGAAACGGTCTGCGGCTCTGCCAGATTCCAAAACGCCGGTGGAATGTCGGCGGCATCGTACTCACTCAACAGAACACTGCCCATGGGACCCTGCGCCAACAAGGTCTCGCTCGACAAGCGGCGCGTAAGTTCCTCGGCACCAAAGCGGTTGTAATAACTCGTATCCATATATATCCCGCTATTCCTCGACGCTGATTCCCTGCTTTTCGAAATAGGCGAGCCAGCGGTTCATCGTGTCCTCGGAAAGCGCATGCTCCATCATGCAGGCCTCGGAATCGGCTCGCTCAAATTCGACACCGAGCTCCTGAACCAAAAACGTGCGGATGAGGCGATGACGGTACCAGATAGCCGTACCAACCTCGCGGCCGCGATCGGTCAGGACTACCTTGCCGTAGTGCGATTGCTCGACAAGTTCGGATGCCTTGAGCGCCGAAACCGCTTTATTGACCGATGCCTTGGAGACGCCAAGGCGCTGCGCGATGTCGACCGATCGCACGCCGTTGGTTTCCCCCTCTTCGCTTTCAATGCGAACCATGCACTCCAAGTAGTCTTCGTTCGCCACCGTCAGATGTAGTTCGCGCGAGCTATTTGTCGTATCCATGATCTTCCGTCCCTTCTGCATTCAATGGCTGATTCTACCCCATCCAAGCGTCGTGGTATGCCGTGGCATACCGTGCTAGAGTTCTTGTTGCACACGACGACCAAGATTGGAGCGGTCTTTATGGAAAACACCACCACGAGCCCCGATGTCCTCGAACGCTTTTTGCGCTACGTCCAGATCAACACGCAGTCCGAGGATGCAAACTGCGACCAGGTACCCTCGAGCGCCGTTCAGTTTGACCTTGCCAACGTGCTGGCTGAAGAGCTGCGCGAGCTTGGTGCGGAAGATGCCCACGTGACCGAGCACGCCTATGTCTGCGCGCATATCCCCGCAAGTGCGGGCGCTGAGGACAAGCCCGCCCTGGGCCTGATCGCCCATCTCGACACCACCGAAGTTGCACCGGGCGCCGGCGTGAAGCCGCACATCGTGCACTACGAAGGCGGCAACCTGGTCTGCGGCACGGTTGACGGTAAACCCGTTGCCATGAGTACCGCCAAGCTTCCCGCCCTGAATGACCTCGCGGGTGAGGACCTGGTCTGCAGCGACGGCACCACGCTGCTGGGCGCAGACGACAAGGCAGGCGTCGCCGAGATCATGTCGCTTGTCGCGCGTATCGCTCAGGACCCTTCTCTGCCCCATCCCGCACTCGGCATTTGCTTCTGCCCTGACGAGGAGATCGGCCACGGAGCCGAGCTGTTGGATATCGATACCTTTGGCTGCAAGTACGCCTACACGGTCGACGGCGGCCCCATCGGCGAGCTGGAGTGGGAGTGCTTTAACGCCGCCGAGGCGACCGTCCGCTTTGAGGGCCAGTCCATCCACCCGGGCGACGCTAAGGGTCGTATGGTCAACGCAGGCAATCTGTTCTGCGACTTCAACGCGTTGCTCCCCTACGTGCAGCGCCCGGAGTATACGGAAGGCTACGAGGGCTTTTATCACCTTGAGGGTGTATCTGCGACCGTCGATCACGCCACAGCGCGCTATATCGTCCGCGACCATGACGCCGCCAAGTTCCAGCAGAAACTCGACCTTATTGATGCCGCCGCCTCGATGCTCAACCAGCGTCTGGGTGAGGAGCGTGTGACGGTCGAGATTAAGCAGCAGTATCGAAATATGGCCGAGATCGTTCGTGACTATCCCGAGCTTATTGATGTTGCCAAGGAAGCCTACCTTGCCTGCGGCGTTGAGCCCCAAGTGCTGCCGATTCGCGGCGGCA
>CABQNF010000126.1 GCA_902465465.1 uncultured Collinsella sp.
GTCATTCAAAAGGCAAGGCATGACCAGAAGGTCTATGCCTTGCCTTTTTCATGCCAACTTGTTCGCTCTGGACGTCGCTCGCTGGCATTGCCAAAACATCGGCGTTTCCTTGGTTGTCAAATGATCCGTAGGGAGTCATTGGGGACATTGCCTTGATATTTTATTCAGTCGGCTGTGATGGCATTTGAGCTGCTTACCTGCTTAAAGCAATTGACGACATGTAGCCGCTATCGAAAATATTGCTTGAAAAATCGTCCAAGAAGTCGCGGGGTGATTTTTGACGCGTCGCGCGTCAAGCGATGCAGCAAGCGTTTGGTTAGATATTGGTCAGTTTTGGGCAACCTTGCCAAAAGCTTGACGAATGCAGATATGAACGTCGACAAATGAACACTTTGGACGGGGGCAAACAGAAAATCTGGGCTGATTCTCGATAATCGCCTTCAATCGTCCCTTGCCAAGCGCTGGCCTCGCGTACAATCTGCTCCGACATTCGCGCGCCGCCCGGCGCTTAAGAGGGGAGGGCCCCATGGCAAACGAGATTTGGACCATCAAGCGTTGTCTCGAGTGGACCAAGGAGTACCTGGCCGAGCGCGGCGAGGAGCACCCCCGTCTTTCTGCCGAGTGGCTGCTCTGCGCTGCCACGGGTTTGACACGCATCGACCTATATATGCGCATGGACGAGACGCTTAACGCGGCCCAGCTCGAGACCATGCACGCGGCCGTTGTTCGTCGCGCTAAAGGTGAACCGCTACAGTACATCACCGGCAGCACGCAGTTTCGCATGATCGACGTCGCGTGCGCCCCCGGCGTGCTCATTCCGCGTCCCGAGACCGAGATGCTCGTCGAGGAAGTCCTCAATTATCTGGATGCCGAGGTGCTGAGCCCCGAGGCTGCCGCCCGTCAGCGTGTTGAGCTGCCTTGGAACGATGAGGTCGAGGAGGCACGCAAGGCCGAGGCCGCGCTGGCAGACGAACGGGCGACCGCCGAGCGCCGCGCCGCTAACCTGACGGCTGCCGATGAGGCGGCGCTAGGCGGCGACGTACTGGGTAGCCGCGCCTATGCCGAGGAACTGGCCGACCGCGAGGCCGAGGAAGCCGCCGCGCAGGCAGCAGAAGCCGAAGCGGCAGAAGCAGAGGCCATGGAAACCCCCGAGCCCGAGCTCGACGAATACGGCATCGCCATTGAGGACAACGACCAACAGGCGACTCCCGCGCAAGATGCCGCCGAGGCTAACGTATCTGCCCCAGCCGAGCCCCGCACTGCCCGCGTTCTCGAGGTCGGCTGCGGCACGGGCTGCATTTCGCTCTCCCTTGCCTGGGAGCGCCGCGGGCACGTTACCTGCACTGCTACCGATATCGAGCCGCGCGCCATCGACCTTGCTACCAAAAACCGCGATGCGCTTGGCCTCACGTCCGACGAGGTCGCCTTCAGCCTCACCAACCTGGTGAGTTCCATTCCCCGCGAAGAGTGGGGCACCTTTGACGTACTCGTCTCCAACCCGCCCTACATCCCCACCGATGTCATGCGCTCGCTGCCGCATGAGGTCAAGGACTTTGAGCCCGATCTGGCGCTCGAGGGCGGTGCCGACGGTCTCGATATCTTCCGCCGCCTGCTCAACGCGGCGCCCTACATGCTGCGTGCCGGCGGCCTGTTTGCCTGCGAGCTCTACGAGGGCGCGCTCGACGCCGCGGCCGAGCTCTGTCGTCAAGCAGGCCTTTCGGACGTGCGTATCGTCCACGACCTCACCGATCGTCCCCGCATCGTTCGAGCCATCGTCACCGAGCCCAAACAGCGTATTTAAGCTGAAAAAATAGACATTTGCGCAAGTTTGTCCTTGCAATATACCGTAAAACTTCTACTATAGAAGGAGAAAGGTATGTCAAATCAGCTGCATCGGTACCGTATCGTGCTTGATTACATTGAACCTTGGCTTGATGAGCAGGATGAAGCTACGCTGAAGCAGATTTATGCAGACCTTTTGGTGCTCGAGAAGGAAGGTCCCAGCCTTGGTCGTCCGCTGGTTGACCGCGTAAAGGGCTCGAAGCTTCATCATTTAAAGGAGCTGAGAGTGACGTCGTGTGGTGGGCAGGTGATTCGCATCCTCTTCGCCTTTGACCCCAAGCGCCAGGCGGTATTGCTATTGGCGGGTGATAAGTCGCGAGCGGGATCGTCAAGGGCAAAATGGAGCGGTTGGTATGCGATCAACATTCCAAGGGCCGAGCAAATATACCGTCGCCACGTAAGGAGGCTCGATCGAGATGGAACTGCATGAGTATATGGAATCTCGCGGGATAACACGCGACTCCATTACCGCCGAGCAGGAGAGGACTCGCGATCGTATCGAAGCCTATAAGCTTGCTCAGATTCGCAGGTTAAAAGATCTAACACAGGCGTCGGTCGCCCAGTCGATGGGCGTTTCTCAAAAACGTGTATCCGAGCTCGAGCGTGGGGAGCTGGGTTCGATGAGGCTCGACACGCTGAGCAGGTACGCAGAGAGCCTCGGCGGAAAACTGGTTGCAAGCATCGAGTTTCCCGATCGTACCGTTACGCTTGCGCGCTAAAAATCTTCAATTAACCCCCTCACTTTCACCGACTACTAGAGCCGCTCACCAAACCAACATGCGCTCTGGGCAAATAGGTTGAACGTTTCGTGCGAGAATGCCCCACAGTAAACAAACTTGCACCAGAGCGTAAGGGGCTGGCATACACATGCAGACGGTCTATCGGGTATACGAGGGAACGCGCGAGCCGCATCGGCTTGCCGTCGAGCGCACGGCCGAGGTACTCGGCCGCGGCGGCCTGGCTTTGATCCCGACCGAGACCGTCTACGGTGTCGCCGTGGCAGTCAACGCCTTCTCGGACGCCGTGCCCCAAGATACAAGCGAATTCCCATCGTGGCCGCGCGATCCGCAGGCTGCCGTCAATGGCGCCGCAGTTCCTGCGCTCGGCACCGGCTATCGCCGTATCTTCACTCTCAAGCAACGTGAGCTCACGCAAACCGTCGCTTGGCTGGTCGATGGCGTCGAAGCACTCGACCGCTATGGCGTGGATATCCCGGAAGATGCCCGCGTACTCGCGCGACGATGCTGGCCGGGAGCCCTGACTATCGTGGTCAAGGCAGCCCCCTGCGTGCCGACCTTTATGCGCGCTGCCGACGACACCGTGGCCCTGCGCGCTTCGGCCTCTCCCGTGGTCCAAGCGCTCATCCGCGCCTGCGGCAGTCCCCTTGCCTGCACGAGCGCCAACACGCACGGCGCGCCTTCGCCGGCAAGCTTTGCCGCCGTCGAGGGTCGCATCCTGGAGGGGGTCGATGTTGCCGTCGACGCCGGTGAGACCCCGTGTCGCGACGCCTCGACCATCGTGTCGTTCCAGCACGGCGGGCTCCAGATCCTGCGCCAAGGCGCACTTCCCGCATCAGAGATCGAGCGGGTCCTGTCCGACCCGATGCAATAGAAAGGTGTAAGCGATGTCGTTGAATCTGGGCAGCCTGGGCATGGAAGATGCCTCGTTTAACTTTGGCGGTTCCTACATCATGGCGCTCGACTGCGGCACCACCTCGGTACTTGCGACCATCGTTGACGAGTACGGATGCATCGTCGCGCAGGCACGTCGCAGCGTCAAAACGAGTTTTCCGCGTCCCGGTTGGGTAGAGCAAGACCCCATGACGGTCCTTGCCAGCCAGATTGCCGTCATGATGGAGGTCCAGTTTAAGAGCGGCATCCATTCCGATCGCATCGCCGCCATCGGCATCTCCAACCAGCGCGAGACCACGGTGGTCTGGGACCGCGTGAGCGGCCAGCCCATCTATAACGCCATCGTATGGCAGTGCCGTCGTACCGCGCCGGCGATCGACGCGTTGGTTGAACAGGGTTGCGAGGAGCTGGTGCGCTCCCGCACGGGACTTACGCTCGACCCGTATTTCTCGGCCTCTAAGGTGCAGTGGATTCTCGACAACGTCGACGGCGCACGCGAGAGCGCGGTGGCGGGCGACCTCATGTTTGGCACCATCGACACCTGGCTCATCTACAACCTCACCGGCGGCCAGGTCTTTGCCACCGACTACACCAATGCCAGCCGCACGGCACTCTTTAATATCCATACGCTCGATTGGGACGACGACCTGCTGGCGCTCTTTGACGTTCCACGTTCCATGATGCCCGAGGTTCGCTGGAGCTCGGGCGACTACGGCCGCGTCGCGAGCGACATCATGACCAACATGCCGCCCATCATGGGCGTGGCGGGTGACCA
>CABQNF010000127.1 GCA_902465465.1 uncultured Collinsella sp.
GCCACCGCCTTTGCCACGCACGCTCTTAAGCAGGCCCGCCTTCATAAGCGGACGAACCAGCTGTTCCAGATACTTTTGTGAGATATGCTCGCGGTCGGCAACCTCGCGCAGGGCAATCTTGCCCTCGGCGTCGCCCAGCGCCGCGATATAGATCATCAGCCGGAGGGCATAGCGGCCCTTGGAAGAAATGAGCATACCTACCCTCCCATCGCATCTGGGACAACATAACCAGGTTTGTTTGTCCCAAATCTTAAGTAAATGGGACAAACACAACAGGTTATTTTGTCCCAGAATTTGAAAAGTCGAGTGGATTAGTCGGGTTTTCCCTTGACTAACGCCGAACCCATAGTAACTTTATTCCGAGAAGATTCCTAGGGTTTAGTACACCTATGAGTACACCATATACAGAGAGGGACAGCATGAGCGCAAATCCGCTGCTTTCCATCGAGGGTCTGACCGCCTCCGTGGACGAGAAGACCATCCTCCACAACGTCAACCTCAACGTTGCCGCCGGCGAGACCCACGTGCTGATGGGACCCAACGGCGCCGGCAAGTCCACCCTCGGCCACCTGGTCATGGGCGACCCCGTTTACACGGTCAACGACGGCCGCATCGTCTTTGACGGCCAGGACATCACCGAGCTCACCACCGACAAACGTTCGCGCGCCGGCCTGTTCCTGAGCTTCCAGGCCCCGGTCGAGATCCCGGGCGTGCCGCTGTCGAGCTTTTTGCGCGCCAGCATCGCCGGCCGCCCCGGCCTGGAGATGAAGGGCAAGGAGTTCCGCCGTCGCGTCAAGGAGCTCGCGGCCGAGCTCAACATGGACACTGCTTACCTCAACCGCGAGCTGGGCGTGGGCTTCTCGGGCGGCGAGAAAAAGAAGGTCGAGATGCTCCAGCTTCTGCTGCTGCAGCCCAAGCTCGCCATCCTGGACGAGACCGACTCGGGTCTGGACGTCGACGCCCTTTCCACCGTTAGCCACGGCATGGACGCCTACCGCAAGAGCTGTGACGGCTCCATGCTCATCATCACGCACAACACGCGCATCCTGGAGCACCTGGATGTCGACCGCGTCCACGTTATGGTCAAGGGCCATATCGTGCGCGAGGACGACGCCTCGCTCATCCCCTGGATCGACAAGAACGGCTTTGAGACCTTCGAGCGCGAGGCCGCCGAGCAGCGCGCCCAGGCCGAGGCCGCCACTGCCGAGCAGCAGGCGTAAAGGGGCGACGCAATGACCAAGAACCGCACCGAGGTCGCGGACATCGACCGCAGCCTCTACGACTTCACCTATGGCGAGGAGGGATTCGAGCGCCTCGACGCCGGTATCACGCCCGACATCGTGCGCGAAATCAGCGCCAAGAAGGACGAGCCGCAGTGGATGCTCGACCTGCGCCTCAAGTCCCTCGAGATCTTTAACCGCTTCCCGGATCCGACGTGGGGTCCCTCCATCGAGGGCCTGGACATGGACAACATCGTCACCTACGTCAAGCCCAACACCGAACAAAAGCACGACTGGGAGTCGGTGCCCGACGACATCAAGAACACCTTTGAGCGCCTGGGCATCCCCGAGGCCGAGCGCAGCTATCTGGCGGGCGTCGGCGCGCAGTACGACTCCGAGCTCGTCTACCACAACATGCAGGACACCGCATCCAAGATGGGCATCGTCTACTCCGGCATCGAGGAGGCCCTGCACGACCCGCAGTGGGAGCCGCTCATCCACGAGAAGTTTATGACGCTCATCCCGCCTACCGACCACAAGTTTGCGGCCCTGCACGGTGCCGTGTGGTCGGGCGGCTCGTTTGTCTACGTGCCCAAGGGCACCAAGCTCGACTTCCCGCTGCAAAGCTACTTCCGCCTCAACGCCAAGGGCGCCGGCCAGTTTGAGCACACGCTCATCATCGTCGAGGACGACGCCGACCTGCACTTTATCGAGGGCTGCTCCGCGCCCAAGTACAACGTGGCAAACCTCCACGCCGGCGCCGTCGAGCTCTTTGTGGGCAAGCGCGCACACCTGCGCTACTCGACCATCGAGAACTGGTCCAAGAACATGTACAACCTCAACACCAAGCGTGCGCGCGTGGACGAGGACGGCGACATCGAGTGGATCAGCGGCTCCTTCGGCAGCCACGTGGGCTACCTCTACCCCATTCTGGCCGGGGAGGGGGCACGCATGGAGTTTACCGGCATCACCTTTGCCGGCGCCGGCCAGAACCTCGATACCGGTTGCAAAGTCGTGCTCAACGCGCCCGAGACCTCGGCAACCGTCGAGACCAAGGGCATCTCCAAGAGCGGAGGCATCCAGACCTTCCGCAGCTCCATCGTGGCCACGCCCAAGGCGGAGGGTTCCAAGGCAACCGTAAGCTGCCAGTCGCTGATGCTCGACGACCAGAGCCGCTCCGACACCATCCCCGCCATGGATATCCGCGCCAAGAACGTCGACATCGGCCACGAGGCCACCATCGGCCGCATCGGCGACGACAAGGTGTTCTACCTGATGAGCCGCGGTATCTCGGAGGAAGAAGCCCGTACCATGATCGTCAACGGCTTTGCCAACCCGGTTTCCAAGGAGCTGCCGCTGGAGTACGCCGTCGAGATGAACAACCTGATCAAGCTCGAGATGGAAGGAGCGATCGGATAATGAAACAGACCACGAACACCGCTGCTACCACCCTTGAGCAGGTCAATTCGATGCCGGCTGCCACTTGGGGTTGGCTCAAGATGAACCAGACCAAGCTCGAGCTCTCTGACGAGCTTGCCGCCGCTCCCGCCGAGGCCGTTGAGGCTGAGGGCTTGGAAGAGCAGTTTGCTGGCGTGGCAGACGCGTTCGACGCCGCCATGGACGCCATGGCCGAGCGCTTCCCCGAGCGCCGCGCCTCCGCCCCTGGCGATGCCGCCGACCGCGCCCGCATCACGCCCGAGACCGAGCTTGACGTGCCCGCCACCTCCATCTACCAGGCCGGTGCCATCAAGCTCGAGGAGGAGCTCTCCCCTGCTGAAGCCTTCGAGACCGGCATGGGCGAGGCTGCCTACACCTACTTGGCCGACCACGCCACCAAGCGCATCGTCATCGATGTGCCCGCATACCAGCACACCACGGTTACCGTGCGCGTGAGTGGCGTCGACACTGCCACGGCCATCGCCGCCATCGATGTCGTCGCCCGTCCGCAGGCAACGCTCGACCTACGCATAGCCCTGGACTCCCCCGTTGCCGGCCAAGGCGTCGTGGGCTCCGTGCTACGCGCGTGCGCCCACGAGTACGCCACCGTCAACGTGACCTGCACGCAGACGCTCGACGATAGCTGGATCGCGCTCGACGACACCGGCCTGTTCCTGGACGAGGGTGCGCGCGTCAACGTGCAGCACACCGTCCTGGGTGCCGGCGCCAGCGCCACCGGCCTTGCCGGCGACCTGCTGGGCGATACCGCCAAGGTCACCATCGATACTGACTACCTGGGCGCCCGCGAGCAGGTGCGCGACTTTAACTACGAGCTGCGCCACCGCGGTCGCAAGACCGAGTGCGAGATCGACGCCAACGGCGTACTGACCGGCACGTCCAAGAAGGTCTACCGCGGCACCATCGACCTCGTGCACGGCTGCAAGGGTGCAACCGGCACCGAGCGCGAGACGGTGCTTTTGGCCAACAAGGGCGTCGACAACAAGACCGTTCCCGTCATTCTCTGCGACGAGGACGACGTCGCCGGCAACCACGGCGCTACCATCGGCCACGTCCGCGACGAGCAGCTGTTCTATCTCGCCTGCCGCGGCCTTGACCAAAATGCCGCCGAGGACCTGTTCATCCGCGCCAAGCTGGAGGACGCCGCGCTTTCCGCGACCGACGAGCGCACCCGCGCCGCCGTCGTCCGCTTGGGCAACAACCTGATCGACAACTTTGAAGAGGAGCTCGCATGATCGACACCGAGCACGTTAAATGCGATACCTGCACTGCCCCCGAGCCCATGGAGCTCGACGCCAGCGACGAGGCTTCGCGCGGCTGGCCCACCGTAGACATCGAGACCAACCCCTACAAGGCGCATTTCCCGCTCTTCCAGCAGCACCCCGAGATCGCCTGCCTCGATAGCGCCGCCACCGCGCAGCGCCCTGCCTGTGTGCTCGACGCCGAGCGCGACTTCTATCAGCGCATGAACGCCAACCCCCTGCGCGGCCTGTACTCGCTGTCCGTCGAGGCCACCGACGCCATCGCGAAGGTCCGCCAACAGATCGCCGACCTCATCGGCGCCGCCCA
>CABQNF010000128.1 GCA_902465465.1 uncultured Collinsella sp.
GCGATGCCATGCGCGCCAACCTTGCCCAGGCCCTGGGCGTTGACGTCGAAAACGTGGGCGTCGCCGCCACCACGACCGAAAAGCTCGGTTGGGAAGGCCAGGGCGAGGGAATCGGCGCCTGGGCCGTCTGCCTGCTACAGAAAACCGTTAAGGAGTAACGAATGCGTATCTACAACAGCGCTACCCATAAAAAGGAAGAGTTCCAGCCCATCGAGTCCGGCAAGGTCCGCATGTACGTGTGCGGCCCCACGGTCTACGACAACATCCACATCGGCAATGCCCGCACGTTCATCAGCTTTGACGTGATTCGTCGCTGGCTCATCGCGAGCGGCTACGAGGTCACGTTCGCCCAGAACCTCACCGATGTCGATGACAAGATCATCAAGCGCGCCAACGAGCAGGGCCGTACGGCTGCCGAGGTCGCAACGGAGTTCTCGGATAAGTTCATTGGCGTCATGCGCGCCGCCAACGTGCTCGATCCCGATGTGCGCCCCCGCGCCACCAAGGAGATCGGCCCCATGATCGCCATGATCAAGACGCTTATCGAGCAGGGCCACGCTTACGCAGCCGATAACGGCGATGTGTACTTTGCCGTGCGCAGCGATCCCAACTATGGTCAGGTCTCGGGCCGCAACATCGACGACCTGATGGTGGGTGCGCGCATCGAGGAGAACGAGGACAAGAACGACCCGCTCGACTTTGCCCTGTGGAAGGCCGCCAAGCCCGGCGAGCCCAGCTGGCCGAGCCCCTGGGGCGAGGGCCGTCCCGGTTGGCACACCGAGTGCGCCGCCATGGTGCATCGCTACCTGGGTACCCCGATCGATATCCACGGCGGTGGCTCCGATCTTGCTTTCCCGCATCACGAGAACGAGTGCGCCCAGGCCACCTGCGCCTGGCACCAGGGCTTCTCCAACACCTGGATGCACACGGGCATGCTGCTGGTTGACGGCGAGAAGATGTCCAAGTCACTCGGCAACTTCTTTACGCTGGCCGAGGTCCTCGAGCAGCACTCCGCTGCCGCCCTGCGCCTGCTGATGCTGCAGACGAGCTATCGCTCGCCGCTCGACTTTTCTTGGGAGCGCCTGGAGGGTGCCGAGAACTCGCTCACGCGTATCGCCGGTACGGTCGAGAACCTGCGCTGGGCTGCGGACCATGCGACGGCCGATGCCGATGCGGCTGCCGCCGAGGCGTTTGCCGCCAAGGCCGCTGAGACTCGTGCCGCCTTTAAGGAGTGCATGGACGACGACTTTAACACCGCTGGTGCCATGGGTGCCGTCTTTGGCTTTGTGACCGAGTGCAACCAGTACCTGGAGCAGGCGGGCGACGCTGCCGACAAGGCCGCCGCGCTTGCCGCCGCCGACACGCTGGCCGAGCTGCTCGATACGCTTGGCGTTGAGCTCCCCGAGCCCAAGGTCGAGTTGCCACTGGGCCTGCTGGGCGTTGCCGCCGGTTTGGTTGCCTACACGGGTGACGACGTGGACGAGGCCGCTGCCAAGATTCTCGAGGCCCGCGCCGAGGCCCGCGCCGCCAAGAACTGGGATCTGGCCGACGCCATCCGCGACCAGCTCAAGGACCTCGGGCTGACGATCGAGGATACGGCCGCCGGCACCCGTATTAAGACTCTCTAATCCCTGCGGGTTTCCCAAGCACCCGACCTTGCCGTTCAAACCGTCGCTCGCGTACTCAAGTACGCGTCGCTCCTCTTTCACGGCAATCTCGGGCACTTGGAAAACCCGTACCGACCGCCCGAATTAATATTCATGGGCGGTCGTTTATTTTGTTTCGTTTGATAGTTGTATTTAGGAGGTCGCTTTATGGCCGACAATCGCAAGCGCGCGTCTCGTGGCGGCAAGCAGGCCGCTTCTGGCTCGCGTCCGATTCGCCGTAACGACCGCGCTGCCGCTTCCAAGGGCCAGCGCGATCGCACCCAGGCCGCACGTCCTCAGCGCGATCGCAACCGCGACAACGTTCAGGTCCCCAAGGGCGAGTTTATCGAAGGTCGTCGTGCCGCCGCCGAGGCGCTGCGTACCGGCTTTCCCGTCAAGTGCGCACTCATTGCTGAGGGCGGGGAGCGCGATGCCGCCCTGTCTCGTCTGGTCGATGACCTCAACGCCGCCGGTGTCCGCATTAAGTATGTGCCGCGTGCGCAGCTCGATGCGCTGTCGAGCCATGGCGCTCACCAGGGCATTGCGCTCGAGGTTGGTAACTTCCCTTACGCTGATGTTGCCGATATCCTCGACCGCGCGGGCGACGGTCCGGCGCTTGTCGTTGTGCTCGACCATGTGACCGACGACGGCAACTTTGGTGCTATCGTGCGCTCCGCCGAAGTCGTGGGCGCGGCGGGCGTCATCATTGCCAACAAGCGCGCTGCCGGCGTGACCGTTGGCAGCTACAAGACTTCCGCCGGCGCCGTCATGCACCTGCCTATCGCGCAGGTTCCTAATATCGCCCGTGCGCTCGACGACCTCAAGGCCGCTGGCTTTTGGGTGTGCGGTGCTTCCGAGCACGCCGAGGGCAGCTGCTGGGATGCTCCCTTCGAGGGCCGCGTGGCACTCGTCATGGGCTCCGAGGGCGACGGCATCTCGCGCCTGGTGCTTGAGAAATGCGACTTTTTGACCAAGCTTCCCCAGCGCGGCATGACCGAGAGTCTCAACGTGGCCCAGGCGACTACGGCCCTCTGTTTTGAGTGGCTGCGCCGCAATGCCGGCGAGCTCATGGGGGAGGAGTAGCGCATGTCCAAGAAGAACCGCGCCAAGTCCAAGGCCAAGCGCTTTGGCGAGGGCTCGGCCAAGCCGATTGTTTCGGCCGCGACCTATGGCGTGGGCGGCAATGCGTTTGCGCAGGCTATCGCCGACCCGGTCTCGACAGTGCACTCCAATAAGCCCGAGCTGCTGGTGGTCGACGGCTACAACGTGATTCACTGCACGCCGCGCTACGAAAAGCTCATCTACGACCATTCCGACGATCCATATTCCAGCGACGTCCACGATATGGCGCGCACCGCGCTCATCAACGATGTTGCCGCGTTTGCCCAGGGCCGCTACGAGGCCGTGATCGTGTTCGACGGCGCGGGAAACATCTCCAGCGAGCGCCCTAATCTGCCTGCCCGCGGCGTGCGCATCGAGTTCTCGCCGACGGGCGTATCGGCCGATACCGTGGTGCAGAAGCTCTGCATCGAGGCGCGCGAGGAGGGCCGCGCGTGCTCCGTGGTATCGAGCGACGGCACGATCCAGGCCGTCGTCATGGGCAAGGGCGTCACGCGCATCTCGAGCCGTATGCTGGTGGACGAGATCAAACAGATCGATAACGACGTTCACGAGGCAGAGGAAGCTCCGCAGATTAAGATGACCCTGGGCAGCCGCCTGAGCCCCGATGCCCTGGCCAAGCTCAAGGCGTTGCGTGGGAGATAGGGGAGCTGACGGGCAATGCTGCCTCGCTAACTCCATTCAGCGATGTTGATCATTCTTTCGAGGCGCCACGTTAGCGCCTCTTTTAGATAAGGCAGTCTCGCTGTTAGAGCATCGTTTTTAGACAGAATCTCGATTGCCTCGTCAACGAAGCCTTCGAGTTTGTCGCCGTCAAACCAGCCCATGTCCTCGACGAGCAACATTTGTTTGGCGGGGCTTGAATGAAATTGTGCGCTGGTAAAACTGTGCTCTCCTGCCCGAAGCTCCTCAAGAGAAATGTTGCACCAGAGCGATGAGCCCGAATCGAAGATGGGGGCAGGTCTGCAGGCTAGCGTGTTTACGTTTCGCACAAGGCCAAAGTTACGCCAATGACGATCGTAGTTGGCGATGATGTCGTCGCACACGATCATGCGGTCAAGGGCATCCTTGACGCCTGTCACCCCGAGCTCCTCGCAGTTTGCTACGTATCGCTCGTAGTCGGTTGGTCGTTCACCTGCGTTCGCGTACTGGTTTACATAGAACGCAGGGACATACTCTTCTTCATCAGTTAAGAAGACATCGCATATGCTCAGGGCGGAAGTGCCCGTGCCCTCGAGCGAGTAAGGCACATAATCGCAGGTGTTTAGGATGCGACGGTGGAGCGTGGTCGCCACCAGCTCGTTATAAGGTTCCTGGTTCAGGTGCGCTCCTGCCTTATGCAGAATTCGACGCCCGCCCTCGCATGTCCAGTACTTTTGAAGATTGCCGTCCGAGGTGTTATCGGGCTTTGCGGCAGCCGCTTTTCCCTCTGGGGCAAAGGGCGCAATGGACAGCGAGACG
>CABQNF010000129.1 GCA_902465465.1 uncultured Collinsella sp.
GGGCAAGCCGACCGATCTGCCCTGGGGCGTGATCTTTGGCGGCACCGCGGGCGATATGCCGCGCCATCCCTCCCAGCTCTACGAGGCATTCCTTGAGGGCGTCGTGCTCTTCTGTATTTTGCAGGTGCTCAGCCGCAAAAAGCCGCTACTGCCCCAAGGCACGTTTATGGGCGTGTTTGTGATGGGTTACGGCATCGTTCGCTTTTTGATTGAGTTTGTGCGCGTGCCCGATGCCCAGCTGGGTTATCTGCTGGGTGGCGTTATCACCATGGGCCAGCTGCTGAGCCTGCCGCTCGTAATCGCGGGCCTGGCGCTCATCATCTTTGCTCGTCGTCGCAACCAACCCCAGCGCATCTACCTCGACGCCTAACCACCACAAAGGGGACAGGCACCTTTGTGGTGGTTTGCTGGGCAACGATGACAGAACCGTAACGTTTCCCTAGATAAAACCTGCCAAAATAAACCTGTCCCTTTTTTGCAGGTTTCTAGAAAGGCTCTTTGGACTGTGAAGGATTCCGATCTCTCCACAACGGCTGCGCGCGACGCTGCCCGCATCGTCTGGTTTAAGCGCTACCCCGCCAAGCAGACGCTCATCGCATTTTTGCTCGCGCTGTTGGCGACCACGGCGTTTTCCATCGATCCCTCCCCGGTGTCGAGCAACGCAGTCTTGGCGATTGACCCCAAAGCCTCGGGCATGCTGTACGTGTGCTACGAGGTGCTCCTCTCGTTTGCCGGCCATACCGACGCGGTCATGCTGCTTGCACTTGCCTGCCTGCTCACCTTGCCGTTTCGCTACGTGTTCTTTGGCCGTGGCGACACCTGGCGTCCATCGATCATTCTGCCGTCGCTGTTCTTTGCCGTCTGCATGGTGTTTGGCCGCAGCTACGACCTCACCGATTCGGCCGAGATCGTGCTCGGCGACAAGGCCCGCATTATCTGTGCCTGGATAGGCGGTGCGGGCTGGATGCTCTTGGCGGTCGTTGCCTTCTACCTGGCTTTTGAGTGTCTAGATTGGCTGAGCTCTCGGCGCATTCCGTTTTCCGAAGCGCACTTTGGCCGCGTATGGCGTGTGGCTCACGCCGTGCTCTCGGTCCATCCCTTTGCCGGGCCCTTCCTGGTGCTCATGATTGCCTGGGCGCCCATGCTCATCGCTTCGCTGCCCGGCCTTTTTATGGGAGATACGGGCGCGCAGATTCGCCAGTGGTTCAACTACCCCAACGGCACGAGTGACTACCTGCGTCTGCTCAATCCCAATGTGCTGCTCAACGGACATCACCCCGTGGTGCATACGGCTATCATCGGTTCGTGCGTCCAGCTGGGGCTTTCACTGTTCAACAGCGCCAACGCAGGTCTTGCCATCTACACCTGCGCTCAGTTCGTCATTACGGCCGCCTGCATGGCCTATTCCATCTCGTCGCTGCGCAAACTGGGCGTGAGCCTGCCGGTCCGCGGCGTAATCCTGCTGTTCTTTGTGTTTATGCCCATGTTCTCCAACTACGCGGCCTTGCTTACCAAAGACGTGCTGTTTGCCGACGCGTTTTTGATGCTGTTGGTGCAGACCGTGAAGCTCGTGGCCTGCGGCCTGCCCCGTCGCGATGCCAATGCCGAGCGTGCGGGCGAACAGAGGCCCGTGCTCTTTGCGCGCCATGACTGGCTGCTGCTCGCTCTGGGCGCCATGGGTTCCACGTTTCTGCGTAACGGCGGCCTGGTGTTTCCCCTGGCGGCATGCGTAATCGCGGCGGCGTTTTGCGCATGGGACGCGCATGTGGCTCATCGTGCAGCCAGGCAGACTGGTGCTGCGCCTTCGGGCGCCACACCGCGCTTTCGCTGGGTCGGCGTCCTCGCGGTGCTCGCGCTCTGCCTTGCCTCCAATATGTACTTCACTAAGGTCTTTATGCCGGCGCACGACATCACGCCTGGTTCCAAGCGCGAAATCCTCTCGATTCCGTTCCAGCAGACGGCTCGTTTCGTCCAAAAGCACGACGGCCTCAACTCGGGCGTCAACCCCACGGTTAAGGAGGACGGCACCATCGTGGAGGCTCCTTGCGACGGCTTGGTGACCGACGAAGAGCGTGCCGTGATCGACCGTGTGCTCAAGTACGAGAACCTGGGCCGCCGTTACAACCCGGATAAGTCGGACGCCGTCAAAAATTGCTTTAACGAGTATGCCTCGCAGGAGGACATCAAGGCCTATTTTGAGGTGTGGGCCCAGATGTTCAAAAAGGACCCCGGGTGCTATATCTCGGCGCTCATCAATAACTACTATGGGTATTTTTATCCGAGCGCTCGCGACGCATGGGTCTACAGCACGGCGCGCAGTGCCGAGATCATGGCGAAGCCCGATAACCTCAAGTACTTCGACTTCCATCCGGTCGATAGCAAGGTTGTGCGCTGGTGCGACCACCTGATCAACCTGTATCGCGTGGCAGTACAACGCATCCCGTTTATCTCGCTCACCATGAGCTCGGCCACCTATGTGTGGATCATGATCGCCGTGGTGGTCTATCTGCTACGTCGTCATTCGTGGCGCGGGCTGGCCATTTGGGTGCCGCTGCTGGGCGTGCTCGCCGTGTGCCTGATCGGTCCCTGCAACGGCTCGACCTACATGCGCTACCTGTATCCGGTCATCGCCTGCATGCCCTTTGCCATTGGCGCCACCATCACCCGCAGCGACCTCCTCTGGTCCTAATTTGGTGCAAAGGGGACAGGTTACTTTGCACTAAGGGGCCGCATCATCACGACGCCTTCATTTTGGGGTTTATCTCGCAGGCCAGTAGGTATATCATAACGACGTTTGTTTATATTGCCCGAGCATCTGCGCTGGGCTTTAGGTCGAAACCGATAGGAGACACGTATGTCCGGACACTCTAAGTGGGCCACAACCAAGCATCGTAAGGGCGCGCAGGACGCCAAGCGTTCCGCCCTCTTCTCCAAGCTGAGCCGCAACATCACCGTTGCTGCCCGTCTCGGCGGCGACCCGCTGCCCGAGAACAACGCCAGCCTCGCCGCTGCCGTTGCTAAGGCCAAGGCTCAGTCCATGCCCAAGGACAAGATCAAGTCCGCTATCGACAAGGCCTTCGGTTCGGGTGCCGATGCCGCCGTCTACGAGAACATCGTGTACGAGGGCTACGGTCCCGCCGGTGTCGCCGTCTACGTTGACTGCCTGACCGACAACCGCAACCGCACCGCCGCCGATGTCCGTTCCGCCTTCTCCCACGCTGGTGGTAACCTGGGCACCTCGGGCTCCGTCGCCTTCCAGTTTGAGCGCAAGGGCCAGATCGTCGTCGCCAAGGAGATCCTGGACGAGAACGCCAAGAAGGAGACCATGATCGCCAACGGTCCTGCCGGTGACGAGGATGAGTTCATGATGGCCATCGCCGAGGCCGGTGGCGAGGACTACGAGGACGCCGGCGAGGAGTGGATCGTCTGGACCGCTGCTAACGACGTCATGGCTGTTTCCAAGGCGCTCGAGGAGCAGGGCGTCCAGGTCAAGGGCTCCGAGACCACCATGGTCCCGACTACCCCGACCGAGGTCTCCGGTACCGACGCCAAGAAGGTCCAGCGCCTCATCGACCGTCTTGAGGAGCTCGACGACGTCCAGGACGTCTACAGCACCATGGACATGACCGACGAGGTCATCGCTGCCCTCGAGGAGGAGTAGCGCCCGCACGGGTTAAGCCGTGCATATCTGGGCATAATGAAGCGAGCATGCAAGCCTCGTGGAATAGATGAGCCGGATCCGCGTGCGTAGAGCACCGGACCCGGCTCTTTTATAATGATGCGAACCGTTTTGCATTTCGAGAGCCGAGATTTGAAGGGAGCGCCGCGTGCGCGTACTCAAACGAGTCCTAGCGATCGTGTATCTTGCCGCCGCCATCGTGGCGCTGGGTACGCTTGTCTGCCAGTTTTGGGGGCCGTATACGTATCGCTTTATGCTGCTGATGCGCGACCCCATGCCGCGCATTGTCGTGACGGCATGCGGCGGAGTTGTGGCGATTGGCGTGCTGGTAAGCTTCTTCCGCCTGATGTTTGCTCGTCGCGAGCCGTCCTGCGTGCATCCGGCGGGGGAGCGCAATATCGAGGTCACGCTCGCGGCGCTTTCTTCGTGCGCCAGGGCTGCTGCAGAGCGCGACGATCGCGTGATGATCGAGCATGTCGAGGCCCGCGTCCAAGGTTCCGACGATTCGCACG
>CABQNF010000130.1 GCA_902465465.1 uncultured Collinsella sp.
AAGATACCGATTTCCATGAGCTTGGGCGTCAGCTCCTTACCGAGTTCGGCAGCATGCATCAGCGCATTTCGCGTTTTGCGGACAAAGCCCTCGGCGGCGAGATGGCCGTTATGCGCGCCCTCATACTCGCCGGCGGTTCGCTCACGCCGAGCGAACTCGCTGATCGCGCCTGGGTCTCGAGCGCCCGCATCGCCAATATCTTACGCGCCCTCGAGGCCAAGGGCTGGGTCGAGCGCGAGCACTCAAAGACCGACCGTCGTCGCGTACACGTCATAGTGACCGACAAGGGATTCCAGGATCTCGAAATCAAACGCCGGGAATTCGAGGACCGCACCGCGGCTTTCCTCGAGCAGCTCGGCGAAACAGATACCCAAGAGATGGTGCGCCTTCTTAGGCGTGCCAACGAAATTATCGACCGCAATCAAGAAAGGAGAGATGCCGAGTGAGGATTCTCAAGCTCTTTAAAAAGCATGTCCGGGCACTGTTCGCAGCTATCGTGCTTATCGTAATCAGCTGCAACGCCGATCTGGCGCTGCCTACCTATATGAGCGACATCGTCGACGTGGGCGTGCAGCAAGGCGGTATCGCCTCGCCCGTGCCCGACACCATTCGCGCCGAATCGCTCGACGACCTCGAACTCTTTATGAGCGCCAAGGACGCCAAAGCTGCGGAGGCCGTGTTTAGCAAGGCGGACAATAACGGCATTCGAACGTACAAGGGCACCGAGGAAGAGCGTGCCGATGGCAGCAAGCTCGCCGACATTATGAGCCTGCCCGAGACCGTCGTCCTTTCGCTCAACCAAGGCATCGACGCCGACTCCATGGGCGACATGATGGGCTCGTCCAGCGAGAAAGACAACAACGCTGCCCAGGCCATGCCCACCCCCGAGCAAATGGCAGCGATGACGCCCGAGCAGCTCGCCGAGATGCAGCAGAAGGCCGCGGCGGCGCAAAACATGCAAAAGCAGATTGATGCCGACGGCGGCAAGATCACCATGAAGAGCCTGCGCCTGGGTGTCGAGGGCGGTCTGGTAGACCAAAGCAAGCTCGTCGAGGGCGCCAACCAAATGGCGGACAAAATGGGCTCCATGTCGGGCTCCATCGTCACCCAGCGCGCCGTGAGCTATGTGCAGGACGAGTACAAGGCACAGGGCATCGACCCCGCCGACGTGCAGAACGCCTACCTGAGCCGCATGGCGACCACGATGTTTGGGCTGTGCCTGGTGTCGCTCGTCGCCACCATCCTGACCGGTGCCGTGGCGTCGCGCACCGCCTGCTCCATCGCCCGCGACCTGCGCCGCGAGACCTTCAACAAGGTTATGCACTTCTCGCCGGCCGAGGTGGGCAAGTTTAGCCAGGCCTCGCTCATTACCCGCTGCACCAACGACATTCAGCAGATCCAGATGGCCGCAACCCTGTTTATCCGCATGTGCCTGATGGCCCCCGTCATGGGCATCGTCGCCGTCATGCGTGTCCTGGCCAACCACACCGGCCTGGAGTGGACCATCGCCGTGGCCATCATCGCGGTCTCGGCCGTTGTCGGCGTGCTCATGGGCCTCACCATGCCCAAGTTCAAAAAGATGCAGAGCTTTGTGGACCGCGTGAACCTTACCGCCCGCGAGCTGCTCGACGGCCTTATGCCCATCCGCTCGTTTAACCGCGAAGAGCATGAGCTCGAGCGTTTTGACAAGGCTTCGCTCGACCTAATGACCACGCAGCTCTACACCAACCGCGCCATGAGCTTTATGATGCCGCTCATGATGCTCGTCATGAACTGCATCACCGTGCTTATCGTCTGGTTTGGCGCGCAGGGCGTGTCCGACGGCGTGATGCAGGTCGGCAACATGATGGCGTTTATCTCCTACACCATGCAGATCGTCATGGCATTTATGATCCTCACCATGGTTTCGGTTATCCTGCCCCGCGCCGAGGTCGCAGCCGAGCGCGTGGAAGAGGTCATCACCTGCCCCACGAGCATCAACGACCCCGTCTCGCCCAAACTGCCCGCGGCCAGCGCGCCGCGCGGTGAGCTCACCTTCCGCGACGTGAGCTTCCAGTATCCCGATGCCCGCGCCGATGTCATCAGCGGCGTGAACTTCACCACGCATGCCGGTCAGATGCTCGGCATCATTGGCTCCACGGGCTCGGGCAAGTCCACGCTTGTGCAGTTGATTCCGCGCCTGTACGACGTCACGGGCGGCAGCATTTCGCTCGACGGCATCGATGTGCGCGATATGGCCCTTTCCGAGCTGCGCCGCCGCATTGGCTACATCCCGCAGCAGGGACGTCTGTTCTCGGGCACCGTCGAGAGCAACCTCAAGTTTGCCGGCGACATGGTAAGCGACGATGACATGCACCAGGCCGCGCGCATCGCACAGGCCGAGGACTTTATCGCCGAGCGCGAGGGCGGTTACGACTCCCCCATCAGCCAGGGTGGCTCCAATGTTTCGGGCGGTCAGCGCCAGCGCTTGGCCATCGCCCGCGCCCTGGCCAAGAAGCCCGAGGTCGTGGTGTTCGATGACTCGTTTAGCGCGCTTGACTACAAGACCGACGCTCGCCTGCGCGAAGAGCTTGCCAAAAACGTTACCGACGCCGCGCTCGTGGTCGTGGCCCAGCGCATCGCGACCATCATGCACGCCGACCAGATCATCGTGCTCGACGACGGCCACGTAGTGGGCACCGGCACGCACGAGGAGCTGCTGCGCAGCTGCCCGGCGTACCTGGAGATCGCACAGTCGCAGCTTTCCGCCGAGGAGCTGGGGCTTACTCAAGAAGAGATTGCAGCCGTTATGGAAGGAGGCGAGCGCTAATGGCAGACGAGACCAAGACTCAAATTCCCAAGCCCACCCGCCAGCGTGGTCCCATGGGCCGCATGGGTGGCATGCGTCGCGGCGAAAAGGCCAAGGACTTTAAGGGCACCATGAGGCAGTTGCTCGGCTATATCGGCCAGCACAAGATTGCCGTGTTTGCCGCCGTCGCCTTTGCCGTGTGCTCGGTCATCTTTAATATTGTGGGACCCAAGGTGCTCGGCCAGGTTACCACCAAACTGTTCGAGGGCCTGGTTGCCAAGGTCAACGGCACCGGCGATGTCGACTTTAACTGGATCGCCAAGACGCTCGGCTTTTTGCTCTGCCTGTACCTGGCGAGCTCTGCCTGCAGCCTGATCCAGGGCTGGCTCATGACCGGTGTCACGCAAAAGATCTGCTACCGCATGCGCAAGGAGATTGCCGCCAAGATTGCCGTCGTGCCGATGAGCTACTTCAACGGCCACAGCAAGGGCGACGTGCTCAGCCGCATCACCAACGACGTCGATACACTCGGCCAGTCGCTCAACCAGAGCGTGACGCAGCTTATTACGTCCGTCACGCAGATTATCGGCGTGCTTGTCATGATGCTTTCGATCAGTCTGCCGCTTACCGGCGTCACCGTGCTCACGCTGCCGGCCGCCGCGATTATCTTAATGGTGATGATTCACTTCTCGCAGCCGTACTTCCGCGAGCAGCAACAGGTCCTAGGCACCGTCAACGGCATTATCGAGGAGGACTTTGCCGGCCAGAACGTCATTCAGGTGTTCGACCGCGCCGAGGCCTCGATCGAGGAGTTCGACCGTCAAAACGACCGACTCTTTATTAGTGGCTGGCGCTCGCAGTTCCTGTCGGGCCTGATGATGCCGCTTATGAGTTTGGTGGGCAACATGGGCTACGTGGGCGTCGTCGTGGTGGGTGCGCAGCTCGCGCTGACCGGCAATGCCACGCCCGGCGACATCCAGAGCTTTATCCAGTACGTTCGCAACTTTACGCAGCCCGTGCAGCAGCTGGGCAACGTGAGCAACACGATGCAGTCGATGGCCGCCGCCACCGAGCGCGTGTTTGAGTTCCTGGCCGCGCCCGAGGAGGAGCAGAAGGCCGACGCGCAGATTCCCGAAAAGCGCCCCGGCCACGTGGAGTTTGACCATGTCAAGTTTGGCTACACACCCGACAAGACCATCATCCACGACTTTAGCTGCGAGGCGCAGCCCGGCCAGACCATCGCCATCGTCGGTCCCACCGGCGCCGGCAAGACCACGCTCATCAAGCTGCTGCAGCGCTTTTACGACGTGGACGGCGGTTCGCTGCGTGTCGAGGGCATTGACGTGCGCGATTGGGACCGCGCGGCACTGCGCGGCGAGTTTGCCATGGTGCTGCAGGAT
>CABQNF010000131.1 GCA_902465465.1 uncultured Collinsella sp.
TGCGGCCGCGAGGTTGTTGACGGCGATCTCTATCATTGCAGCTCCCCTGTAAACCTAATAATGCTATCGGCGTATTGTATCCCAGCGCCGCACATGCGTGGTGCAGGGCATGTGAACACCCTCATATGGGACAACAAACAACGCCCCAAAGATTGTAACCCCCTACTTCGTGTGCGGGATACCCAGCACGTCGAGCGCGTTGGCCATAATGGACTGGAACGGCACCGCAGCGGCATCTGAGCCGCTCGGCGTTCCGTCGAGCGTGATATAGCACAGCACCTTGGGCGATTGTGCCGGTGCAAAGCCCATAAAGGACGACATGTAGTTCTCCTTGAGGTAGCCGCCGTTCTCGTCAGCACGTTCGGCCGTACCGGTCTTACCCGCCACGTCATAGCCGTCAACCGCGCCGCCAACGCCCGTTCCCTCGGACACGACCGTCTGCATGCACGATGTCACCTGGGATGCGGCGTCCTCCGAAATCGCGCGCTCGCCTTCACCCCAGTCCTTCTCGTCGCCTTTGCTGGACTTATAGAAGTGCGGTGTCATCATCACGCCGCCGTTGGCGATGCCGCCCACGGCACGTGCGATCTCAATCGGCGAGACGGACAGTGCCTGTCCAAAGCTCATCGAGCCCAGCGTGGCGCCGTCATACTGGTCACGCTCCTTGACGATACCCAGGCTCTCTCCCGGAAAATCGACACCCGAGCTGTGACCGATGCCCCACTTGTCCACATAGGCGGCAAAGTCGTCGGCACCGATCTTGCGCCCCACCAGGACAAAGCCCACGTTGGACGAACGGCGCATCATCTCGCGCACATCCATGGTCATGGCATAGTCGCGCTTGTCGGCATCGGTGACGGTATCGTCGCCCACCTTGATGCTCGCCGGCACCTCAAACGACGTACTCGATCGCACGACGCCCAAGTCGACCGAGCCGGGCTCGTAGGCGTCGGTGACCAGGCGCAGATTCATATCCTCGGTCTTGGCATTCTCCAGATCGGTCTGGTCGTAGGTCGGGTACGAGCAGGCTGCCAAAATCTCGCCTGTCGTAGGATCGGTGACCAGCGCCGAGCCGTTCTTGGCCTTAGTCTTCTCAACTGCCTCTGCCAGGGCATCCTCGGCCGCACGCTGGATATTGACGTCGAGCGTCGTCACGATATCAACGCCGTCGACCGCAGCCACCTTTTTATAGGCACCGCCCGCGATATAGCTGCCGTCCCTCGCGCGCTCGCGTACGAGAGAACCGTTCGTGCCGGTCAGAAGCTTGTTGTATTGCTTTTCGAGACCCGTCAAGCCGTCGTTGTCTACATTCACTACACCCAGCACCTGCGATGCCAGATTGCCGTATGGATATACGCGCTTCATGGCCTGCTCAAAAAGCACGCCGGGCAGGTTCTTCTTCTCCAGCGCCGCAACATCGTCTTCGTCCACCTGGCGCTTGATATACACCCAGGTTCCATCGGACTCAACGAGCTTGCGGCAGGTCTTTTTATCGATTCCAGTTGCCTTGACCAGCGCCGACACCGTCTTGTCAACATCCTCGACAAGCTGCGGGTTCACGGCGATGTTGCGACATTCGACCGACGACGCCAACACGTTGCCGTTGCGGTCGTAGACGGTGCCACGTTTGGCATAGAGGGTCTGCGCAAGCAGGCGGCGCGCATCGGCACGCTCGCGCAGTTTATCGGCTTCGACAATTTGATAGTCGGCAAGGCGAAAGACGCCCAAGCCCAAGCCAAGCCCGATGAAGCCCATGACGGCTTTGCGGCGAGGCAGAGGCGCGCCTGTGAGCCATTCGGTCGACGAACTCTTGCGCGACCTGGTGTTATGCACTTGAGGGCCGCCCGAGCCGCGAAGTCGCGACGCCGGGTCGTTGCCACGGGACTGCCCGGCGTTGTAAGATTGCCGACCCGTTCCTTGATAACCAGAACGTCCCCGCGACGAGGGACGTCCAGAACCGCGGCCCCCATCGGAACCGCGGCGATAGTCATTTGTCATACTCAGCTACCGTCTTGCTACTGAGCGGTCGCGGTCGCGTTGGCGCCCGCGGCTGCATCCTGCGAAAAGTCAAGTGTAACGCTCTCGCTGGGCTCCACCATGCCATAAGCGCCCGCAAGGTCGCGAATGCGCGTGTCGGCGCCATAGACCGAATGCATGACCTCCAGGTCGGAGCTCTCATCGGTCGCTTTTTCGAGCGTGTTGGTAAGCTCGGCGTTGCTGTTGAGCACCTGGGCCGTAACGCCGGCGAGCGCCACGCGGGCGACGCCGATCGTCATGAAGATAGCCGCAATGATGCAAAACGTTTTAAGAACGCTCATGAAAACCGGGCTTACCGCCTGGTTTGCCTGACGGCCCGCGCCCGTGTAGACATCAAAGCGCGGCGTGCGCTGCTCACGGGGAGCAACGGGGGCCTGCGGCGTCTCACGATAGGCGGGCATGGCGTTCATATCATAGGCGAGTGCTGCGCTTGAAGTGTTGTAGCCCATGATATGCCGCCTCCCATCCCGAGTACGTTGGTAGTGTGTTTAAGCTTCGTTTATGGTGCGAGCGGGAGGTCCAATATCGCGCGGTCGCGCCTACAGACGCTGCGCCACGCGGATTTTGGCTGATCTCGCCCGAGGGTTGCGCTCAACCTCATCAGGCTGGGCAACCAAGGGTTTGCGGGTGATGACCTTGAGTATCGGCACGTTGCCGCACACGCACACCGGAATCTCCGGCGGACACGTGCACCCCTGGCTCATCTCCTTAAAGTGGTTCTTTACGATACGGTCCTCGAGCGAGTGATACGAGATGACGCAGATACGTCCGCCCGGGTTGAGCCACCTGGTGGCGGCATCAAGCCCTCGTTCGAGCACATCGAGCTCGTGATTGACCTCGATGCGAATGGCCTGGAAACTTTTCTTGGCCGGGTGTCCACCATGCCGACGAGCGGCAGCCGGGATACCCGCCTTGATGATCTCGACAAATTGGCCGGTGGTTTCGATCGGTTCTTGCTCGCGGCGGCGCACGATCTCGCGCGCGATCTGCGAGGCGAACTTCTCTTCGCCGTAGACGCGTAGAATCCGGGCGAGGTCGTGTTCGTTATAGGTGTTGATGACCTCAGCTGCGTTTAAGGTGTTATTACCCGGATCCATCCGCATGTCCAATGGGGCGTCCTCGTTATACGAAAAGCCCCTGCCAGGGATATCGAGTTGCGGTGACGAAACGCCCAAATCGAACAGGAAGCCATCGACCCCGGGCACCTCGGCCGAGCAAAGCAGCTCGTCCAAGTCGCCGAAGTTGCCCTTCAGCAGCTGATGCGGAACGCCGGGAACCTCGCGGTCCAGACGGGCGCCAGCGGCCTCGAGGGCCATGTCGTCCTGATCGACGCCGAGCAAAAGGCCCGTCTCCCCCACCTGCGCGGCCATCTTTACCGAATGGCCGGCACCGCCAAGGGTGCAATCGCAGACAACGGAGCCGCTCTTTAGCCGCAGCGACTCAAGCACTTCGCCGAGCATGACAGGTTCATGCCGATATTCTTGTGTCAAGATCCCACGCTCCATCCGTTACCCGTGCCTTGCCCTTACGAGAAGAAGAGGTCCAGCAGGGCCTCATCGTCATCGTCCTCATCGGCCGCGGCGCGATCCCAAACCTCAAGGTGGTCGTAGTTGCCCACAACCGTGACCTCGCGGTCGAGGTTCGCCTGCTTGCGGAGAGACTCGGAAAGACCGATACGACCGGCACTGTCCACATCCATCGACGTGGTGCGCTTGTTGATCGCCCTCATGAGCTTCTGGTCATTAATGTCACGCGGGTTAAAACCCTCGTGGCCCTCACGACCCGCGAAGAGTCCTTCGACCCACTTATCGAAGGCCTCGGCAGAGAACACGTACAGAGCATCGACATCCAGGGCTTTGAACACGCGAACGTGCTCTCCAAGCTCCTCGCGAAGGGGTGCAGGCAGGGACAGACGACCTTTTGCATCGAGATTGCGCTCGTATGCACCAGTCATTCCCATGTGCGCCCTCCCCTCGGTTACTCAGATGGCACGTACGCGGGGAACCACCCCGCTTGTCGACGTCATTAATAATATGGGGAACCGCCCCATTTTTCAACA
>CABQNF010000132.1 GCA_902465465.1 uncultured Collinsella sp.
CCGCCGCTTTATGCCGATGCGTAACGAGCGCTAGCGCTCCATGTTGGGAACGATGCTGCCCTCCGTTACTGCGCGCACGGCCAAGCGCATGATGTTGTCGTAGCCGGTCTTATTGAGAATCTCCGAGATGCGGCGTTTGATGGTGCCCTCGCTCATAAACAGCTCGGCCGCGATCTCGCGGCGGCTCTTACCCTCGCAGGCAAGGCGCAAGATCGACAGCTCGACATCGTCGAGGGCCGCCGTGCCTGAGAAGATGCTCTCGGGCGGCTTGGGAAACGTGCAGTAACCCGCCAACGTGGAGCGCATCACGGCGAAAAGCTCGTCGATACCGACGTTCTTGTACACAAAGCTGTCGACGCCCGCCTCGCGCGCCTGGTCCACAAAGGTGATTTCGGGCATACCCGTCATGATAATGACGCGGCACTCGGGCAGTTGTTCTTTGATGCGCGCCGCCGCCACGATGCCGTTGGAATCATGCTCGGTGCATACGTCCATCAGTATCATGTCCGGGCGCTCCTTAAGCGCGACACCCAAGGCCTCGGAAGCATCGGCAATGGCGGAAACAACGGTCATATCGGGCTGGTCGCCAACGGAGCGCGCCAGGCTCTCGCGCAAGATAGCCTGGTCTTCGACGATAAGGACGCGAATCATGAGTTTCTCCTTTGAGCTGTGGCGCTGGCGTTGAGCGGGATGGACACCGCAAGCGTAAAGGGCGGGGCGGCATGGATTTCCAGGCAGCCGCCCAGATCTTGCGCGACATGCCTCATACCTGGAATACCCGTTCCCTCGCGATACGATACGGGTGCAGGCGCGCCGTCGTTAGAAACGGTCATCCGCGCAACAGCGCTGCCTTCCGACGTCTCCCGCCACAGGCGCACATGGACCCGATGGGCCTGTGCATGCTTGGTGGCATTGGTCGAGGCTTCGCGGATAATCTGCAGAAAGGCTGCGGCGACACGCGCGTCCTCAGGCAGCTCGCCCTCCACATCGATCTGCACGCTCACCAGGCCAAAGGCATGGACGATATCGCCCAGTTGCTCTGCCGGTTCGGTGTCGCCCCCACTGCGCAGATCGGCAGCGATTGAGCGCAGCAGCGGGTCGATCTGCTCGAGTGACTCGTCATCCAGGCGCCCCTCCTCCAGATAACGATGGAGGATGGACAGGCGCTGCCCGATCACGTCGTGCACGCGAGCGCGCATACGTAGGTAGGCCGCATTGTCAGCAACTTTTTTGACTTCTTCGATCTGGGCTTGGAGCTCTTGGCCCGCAAGCTCAAGCAGGTGGTTGGCTTGCGCCAAGCGGTCATGAGCATGCGCGTACTCTGTCACATCAAGACCGATAATGCGCTCGAACGAACGGCCCGAAACCATAACGCGATCGCGCACAAATAGGCGAATCTCAGCGGGAGAGACCTCGACCACCGCACGCGCCTCACCAAAGCGGTCCAGATTAATCCGCACACGGTTCCTGCTGCTTTCGGGCATTTGCATGCTCAGTTTGCGCAGGTCGTTCCATGTGCTGCTCATGTCGCCTAGGTCGGTGGGCATATGAAGTTCCACCAGGTTTTTGCGCATGCAGCGGTTCATGAGCAGCGGACGGCCCCTCGGGTCCAGATACAGGATGCCCACGGGAATCACGTTGATGGTCTCGATCGTCGAGAACATGGTGATATCCTCTTGGCGGTTACGGACGTCCATCAAGAGCGCCGCGATGGAGCGGAACAGGAAGAACGCTCCCTCTGCGATAAGGACAACGGTCCACGCCGAGCCCATGGCAAAAACCACCGGTGGTGTAACGGCGACAACAAGCAGCAGCTCGACCAGCATGACGAGGCGACGATAGTGCACCATAAGTACCACGCCATAGGCAAAGATCGCGGCATTCAGCCACAACGCTCCGCCCATTGCCCTGGCGCAAACGTCAAGCGGCGCCACCAGATACGAGCCAGACGACGCGAATAAGATGAGCGCCGAAATCATCAGGTGAAGCACAAGGCTCGCCTCGTAGGCGCAAATCACCTTACGGTTATAGGACGAGCGGCGCGATGCGATAAGCGGGACGTGGATCGTCTGCAGACACGCAGCCAGGGCAAAGACGACATCGAGCGCAACGATTTGGGGAAGGATGAGCGAAATCTGCATCGTCACTCACCCGCCCTCGGCATCAAGACGATCATGCGCAGCTGGCCGGGCTCGCCCTCAAGGCGGTATGCCACGTTGCGCCCTTGCAGAGCGCTTTCGAGCTCTTGCGCAGCGGGCGTCTGCGAAAGATTTTCATCATCGTTGGAAAAAAGTGTGGCGCGCAGCTCGACACTGCATCGGTCATGGTCGCCCAAGTGATACATAAGCGCCGGATGGTCGGTGGTGTAGGCAAAAAACGCAAAGTCATACACGCAGTCGTACAGCGCGCTTACCGTACTGGCGTGCAACGGGCGCCGTATGGCGATAATCGAGGCGCAATCGATATCGATGGTGCGCAGGTCGCTTGCGAGCTCGTTGGCAATAAGCTGAATGCGGTCGCGATCAAAACCGCTCTCCCCGTGCTGTGCCAACGTGAGCGACCCCTTGCGTTTGCAATAGGCGACAAGCATCTTGGCGCGCTGCAACATGCGGTAACGCTCGTGCGAAGACGCTTCGTCGGTCAACGGCGGCAGCGAGCTCAGCAGGTCGTACATCCCTTCGAGCGCGCGGGCAAGCGCCTGGTCCACGTCTTGGACCAGCAAGGTCTCGGCCTCTTGATCTGCCAAATGCGTCTTAAGGTCGTAGTCGGCGGCGAGCAGCTCGTTTTGACGCTGCAGCTCCATGCGACGATGTGCCAGTTCACGGTTAAGCTCGTTGAGCTCCGATACGTCTTGGGCAAGCAGGGCCGATCCGCCCAGCAGCGGAAAGGCGCGATACATTACATCGGGATCGGACGCCACGGCAAAGGTATGGGCGCGCCCGTGCTCCTGGGTCCGCAACTCCTCGCGCACGCCTACCGGCATTGGCTTTGACACCGGCGTGGCATAGGCCTCCTGCAAGTCGCGCGTTAGAACTTTGAGGTCGATCGGCAAGGTGTCGAAGATGCCGGCTATGTCGTGATACGACGGAATGACACCGCAATCGAGACAGATTTCCATCGCCACCACGCACAGGACGCAATAGACGAGCGAGAAGTTGAGCCTCCATGCCCAGGGCACGCGCAGAGCATATGAGATGGCAAAGAATGCGCCGCCCAGCAGTACGAGCGCCGCCGTGCCCGAGAAACGCTGGATGCGAAAGGACGAGGACCGGCCAACCAGGATAAAAAAGGCCACGAAGTCAAAGGCCGTCCACACGAGGACGGCGAAATAACCCCAGCCGTACGTGTAGTCGTTGCTCCAGGTGTCACTTGTGCGGTCAAAGCGGAAGACCTGCTGGTGAAAATCGTTGGTGAGCACAAATCCGATAAGCAGGATGGCCACAATCCACAGCGCAGCGCAGTAGCGGCGACCCAGGCGGTGTTGCTCCAAGCCCGCAAGGCGCAGACCACACAACTGGTAGAGCAGCGGAATGAGCGTCATGGGCACGTAGTACAGGTACCACAGCACGGTGGCATAGAACGGCGTGAACGACTTGTACTTGAGAATGACTTCGATCATCCACAGGGTGCAAATGGTGGCGACGGCAACAAGGCGGCGGCGCAACACATAGTCCAAACAGCGCAGATAGACCGATACGCCCCAGATTGAAAATATAATTGCGGCGACAAGCAGCGGGAGAGAGCTCGAGTGGACGAGCGCATCCACGACCTCTTCGGACACCTCGCTATAGGCGGGCACGGCATTAGAAAGTTTGGGGTCGAAGGCGAACAGCGCCGGCAAGACTGCCAAAAGCATGAGGAACAGCGCGGTGATGGCGCCGGCGATAGCAAAGACGCGGTGACGGTACACCTGATGTGTTATGCCAACAAGGAATCGCGGCATGGCGAAGAGCCTGCCGCCCCTGGGATCCGCCACGGGTGCGGATCGGGCGGCCGCGTGGCCGATATGTCGCTCGCGGGTACCCATAGTGCTTTTAGTGTACCGACAGATGGGTCGAAAGAGCGGGCCGCATGTCCCAAAATC
>CABQNF010000133.1 GCA_902465465.1 uncultured Collinsella sp.
CATCGTGGCTGCGCCAAGAGCTGTATCGCGACGCCGTAGAGGCCGAGGGCCACGGTGGTCCCGATGCCTATTCGGTTATGGCGCATGATGCCGCCGATGTGGCGCCGGGTGCCGATGGGCTCCTGTGTTTGCCGTACTTTGCGGGGGAGCGTACTCCGCTCAACGATCCCGAGGCACGTGGCGTCTTCTTTGGCCTGACCGGAAGGCATACGCGAGCCCATATGGTTCGCGCCGCCTTGGAAGGCGTCGCGTATACCGTTGCATCCCATGTCGACATTATCGAGCGAGAGCATGGACTGCCAATTGGGCGCATTATGCTTGTCGGAGGTGGAACCAAGAATCCAGTTTGGATGCAGGCTATCGCCGACGTATGCGGGCGCGAGGTCTCGGTTGCCAAGGTTACGGTGGGCGCATGCTTCGGTGATGCCATCATGGCAGCTCTCGCAGGTGGCGCCTATGCATCATGGGATGAGCTCGCCCAAGTCCTTGGCGTTGCGCAAACAATCGTGCCCGACATGGCTGCCCACGAGTTATATGCATCGCGTCGTCATATCTTTGACGAATTGTATGCACGCAACCGTGATCTCATGCACGAATTGGTGTAATGCTGCCGAATTGTACTGCCTACCAATAGGGACTGCGTTGTGCGATTCGCATGCCCCTTGGCATTTTTGCCCACAGGGGTTAGCGAAGGTCAAAAACAGAGTGCGCATTTGCTAAAACTACCGACTCGATGCGCTTTGCGTCACAGTTTTTGAGTGAGGCAATGCGCATCGAGGTCCTTGTGAGCGATCTGATGAGCGACTGTGCGCTTGTTTCTGTGTTTGGCTCGGCTGGCGCATCGGTCTCGAGCAGTAAACGATCGAGTGGAATCTGTCGTGCGTATTCGCGTCCTCGTTTAGACGCGAGCATGCGTTCGTTGACGGAAAAATAGCAGCCTGCATCGCGTGCGCGGACAAGCTCGTCCGAGGTGCCGCTAAACCAGTGGAAGATGATAACGGGGGAATCGGGGTTTGGGATGAGTAGTCCATGCGATTCGAGGACGTCCAGTACGGCTTCTGCCGAACGAACGGCGTGAATTGATATCACGCGCCCGGTAAGAGGATGCTGCACGAGCGCATCGCAGAGCCGGTTAAGTGCCTGTATTTGTAGCGGCTCACTTCCAGCAAAGCGCGCGGAAAAGTCGAGTCCGACTTCGCCGATGTAGCGTTCTTGGGCAGCAACTTCGCAAAGCAGATTGACTTCGACAAAACCGCAGTGGCCATCGGCGAGCCACCAGGGGTGAAGCCCAACGCCGGCGATGATGCCTGGCTGGCGACAGGCGCGCTCGTTTGCGGCCGAAAAGTCGCGCGGATTGACGCCGCAGTCAAATAGACCCAAGCCCAGCGCCGTCGCCTCATCGGCAACGGCGTCCGGGTGAGCCATTAAATCAAGATGGCAGTGTGCATCAAATAACCGGGGCTCCATTTCGGTGCGCTCCGCTAGTCCAGACGTTGGCCATCGGAGCGTACGCGCTCAGTGCCGCGGCCGCTGATCTGGCGGATAACCTCGCCGGCAATCATCTGGCCCATGATGGGCGGCATAAAGCTGGCGGTTCCCAGCTCGGTGCGCTCGTGGATGTTGGAAGGGTCGCGGGGCTGTGTCTTAACCGATTCCTCGCAGCTAAACAGTACATGCAGGCTCTTGATTCCGCGCTTCTTGCATTCTTTGCGCATGATGCGGCTCATGGGGTCACGTACCGTATCGAAAATGTCGGCAAAGCGGAGGCACTCGGGATGGAGCTTGTTGGCCCCGCCCATGGAGCTAACCAAACGAATGTCGTGGTCCTGAGTATATTTGGCAATGGTGAGCTTGGCCGAGATGGTGTCGATGGCGTCGACGACGTAGTCGAGCTTGCCGTCCGTCTGCTCCAAAACGCTCGCGAAGAAATCATCGATGTTGTCGCTCAGCAGGTATTCGGTGCGCTTGATGACGGTAGCGGTAGGGTTGATGTCGTGAATCATAGCCTCCATGACGTCGACTTTGCGCTTGCCGACGGTGCTGTGAAAGGCGATGGCCTGGCGATTGATATTGCTGGGCGCGATGATGTCCTTATCCAGAATGACGAAATGACCGATGCCGCCGCGGGCGAGTGCCTCGCAGCAGTTGGAGCCCACGCCTCCGCAGCCGAGCACTAGCACCGTAGCATCGGCGAGCTTATCGAGTGCCTCGCGGCCCATGATAATCTCGAGCTTGGTGTCGCGTGTCTCGATGGCGGCTGCGGCAGCGGTTTCGGTCATAAATATCCTCCGATGGGGAAGCAGGTCGTGTTTTAGCTATCGCCATTATAGGTAATCGCCCATAGGTTGCGATGGCGTTTGCTTTGATGTGGTTTGAAGCATTGCGATTAGATAGTTAGACAAACATCTAAATATTGAGTATAGTGTGCACGTCATGAGAGATGATGAGAGGAGGTCTTATGCCGGGAGAGGGTTTTAAGGCGCTTGCCGATCCAACGCGACGGCGCATTTTGGAGTTGCTGCGCGAGGGCAATTGCACGGCGGGGGAGCTTGCCGAGCATTTCGATATCAGTAAGCCGTCGCTGAGCCATCACTTGGCGACGCTCAAAAACGCCGGGTTGGTGACCGACGAGCGCCATGGCCAAAACATCGTATACAGCTTAAACACCACCGTCATGCAGGATTTAATTGGCTGGTTTATGGGCTTTACAAACACTGAAGGTGATAAGGATGAATAACGAAAACAAGGGCATTCACCCCACGGGGGTATCGTCGCGCGTGTGGATTGCGCTGGTCGCTCTGTGCGTCGCCAATGTCGTAGCGCACCTCATGGTGATGCCGAGCTTGCCTGCGCAGATTCCCACGCACTGGGGCGCGAACGGCGCCGTCGACGGTTGGGGTCCTAGCTGGATGGCCTCCGCGCTCGGCGTGCTGCCTCTGGCGCTTCTCGCAATGTTCCGCATGGTGCCGCGCATCGACCCCAAAGGTGAGGCATATCGAACCTCGGGCAAGTTCTACCAGGGCTTCGTAATCGCCTTCACCTTGTTCATGTGCGCCATAAGCTGGCTGGGAGAGCTTACGGTCTGGGGCGTGGTGCCGTCGGTCGGTTCGGTTAACGTGCTGATTTCCGGTGTTGTCGGTTTGCTATTCATCGGCGTAGGCAACTACTTGCCGCGTGTGAAGCAGAACTATACGCTCGGTATCAAGACACCTTGGGCGCTTGCCGATCCCGAGAACTGGCGCCGTACTCAGCGTTTTGGCGGCGCCTGCTTTATGGTGCTGGGTATTGGCCTGATTGTGATGGGCGTGGCAGGCAGCGTGCTTTCGAGTGAAGTCGTCGCCGCGGTGATTGCGGTTCTGGCGTTTGGTTCGGTTGGAGCCGTCTACGTCTACTCGTATCTGCTGTGGCGCAAATCGCAGCGAGCCGCTCGTTAAGGTTGCGGAAAACTAGCGTACGCAGTTCATAGTATGTTCCGGGGGACTTTTCCCAGGTAGTATTAGGGGGTGTGGGCAACCATGCCCCTTTTTCGTTACGTTTCAGAGCTGGTTCCCTCATTTCGTTTCCACTAAAGCGAATCAAGAATAGGGAAACAGCAGGTAGAAAGGATAGAACAGACATATGGCGGAGTTTATCTACCAGATGTATCAGGCTCGCAAGGCCCATGGCGACAAGGTAATCCTTGACGACGTGACCCTGAGCTTCTACCCCGGTGCCAAGATCGGCGTCGTGGGCCCCAACGGTATGGGCAAGTCGACCCTGCTCAAGATCATGGCCGGCATCGAGGAGGTCTCCAACGGCGATGCCAGGCTCACCCCCGGCTACACCGTGGGTATCCTGCAGCAGGAGCCGCCGCTCGACGACGACAAGACCGTCATCGAGAACGTGCGCATGGCATTTGGCGACATGATCGCCAAGGTCGATCGCTTCAACAAGATCGGCGAGGAGATGTGCGACCCGGATTGCGACATGGACGCCCTCATGGCCGAGATGGGAAAGCTCCAGGACGAGATCGACGCCGCCGACGGCTGGGATATCGATTCCAAGCTCGGCCAGGCCATGGACGCCCTGCAG
>CABQNF010000134.1 GCA_902465465.1 uncultured Collinsella sp.
CCGCGAGCTGATCGAGCTCAAAAGTCGAAACGCCGGGGCGCACCATGGCTCCAACGTGGCGGAGCGCCATCTTAGATAGCGCTCCTGCCTTCTTCATCTGCTCGATTTGCGTTGCAGACTTAATCTTGATCATAGACCGAGAGCCTCTTTGACATCCCCGTACACGGTCTCACGAGCCTGGTCACCGTTGACCGACTTGAGCAGACCCTGGCCACGATAGTAGTCGACGAGCGGACTCGTGGACTTCTCGTAGACGTCGAGACGGTTCTTGATGGTCTCGGGCTTGTCGTCGTCGCGCTGATACATCTCGCCACCGCACTTGGGGCAGGTAGCATCGGCAGCGGTGCCGGTGTAACCGCAGGCGCGGCAGGTGCGACGCGAAGACAGACGATCGATAATGACCTCGGGGGCCACATCGACCAGAAGGGCACAGTCGATCTCGCGACCCATGGCGGAAAGCTCGGAATCGAGCGTCACAGCCTGGGCGGTGTTGCGCGGGAAGCCGTCGAGGATGAAGCCCTGCTGGGCGTCATCGGCGGCAAGGCGCTCCTTGACAAGGTCGATCACGAGCTGGTCGGGAACGAGCTCGCCAGCGTCCATGTACTTCTTAGCCTGAATACCAAGCTCGGTGCCACCCTTGACGGCAGCACGCAGCAGGTCGCCCGTGGAAATATGGGCGACGCCAAACTCGGCGACGAGCTCCTGTGCGACGGTGCCCTTACCGGCACCCGGAGCTCCGAGCAATACGAGGTTCATGAGCAATCCTCCTCTAGCCTATTTAAAGAATCCATCGTAATCATACATCTTGATCTGGCCTTCGAGCTTATCGACCGTGTCGAGCACGACGCCGACCATGATGAGGATGGACGTGCCGCCAAATGCCTGGATCAGATGGTTACCCGTGAAGGAGAAGATGATCGAAGGCACGATGGCGATGAGCGCCAAAAAGACAGCGCTGGGAAGCGTGATCTTGTTGAGCGCGTTCTTGATGTAGGCCGCGGTAGCCCTACCCGGACGGACGCCCGGAATAAAGCCGCCCTGCTTCTTAAGGTTATCGGCCGTGTCATCGGGGTTGAACACCATGGAGGTGTAGAAGTACGCGAAGAACACGATGAGGACAACGTTAAGCACCCAGTTGAGCCAACCGGTCGAAAGCGCGGAGGCAACTGCCTGAATCCAGCCGATACCGGGGAAGAACACGGCAATCTGAGCCGGGAAGTACAGCAGCGCCGAAGCGAAGATGATCGGCACGACACCCGCGGTGTTGACCTTGATGGGCAGGTAGGTGGTCTGGCCACCCATCATGCGACGGCCCACGACGCGCTTAGCGTAGGAGACCGGGATGCGGCGCTGGCCGCGCTCAAGGAAAACAATCAGCGGGATAACCAGCAGGATGATGGCGCAGATGATCACCATGGTGATGATGCCACCGGCATTGCCCTCGGTGCTGGAGAAGATAGCCTGCGGCAGACCGGCCATGATGTTCGCAAAGATGATCAGCGACATGCCATTGCCGATACCGCGCTGGGTGATGAGCTCACCAATCCACATGATCAGCATGGCGCCCGCGGTGAGCGTACCGACGATCATGAGGTCGAAGATGATCTCGGGAGCACCGGCGCCATTAAAGCTGATGCCGAAGCTCTTAAAGAGGAAGAGGTAGCCCACGGAGTTGAGGATTGCCAGAGCCAGGGTGAGGTAACGCGAATACTGCGTAATCTTGGTCTGACCGACCTCGCCCTCGCGGGCAAGCTCATGCAGGGAAGGCACGACGGCCTGGAGCATCTGGAGGATGATCGAGCTGGTGATGTAAGGCATGATGCCCAGCGAAAACACCGACACATAGCTCAACGCGCCGCCAGAGAAAAGATTCAGGAGGGCCATAGCACCTGCGGCGACCGAATTGTTATCGGTCGAGAAAAGGCCCAGCATCCCCTGGAAGGGAATGCCGGGCACAGGAACGTGCGCACCAATGCGGTACACGACGAGCATAGCTATGGTAAAAAGAATCTTTTCGCGCAATTCTTTGATGCGGAAAGCATTCTTAAGACCATTTAGCACGGCAGCTCGACCTTTCCGCCGGCGGCCTCGATCTTGGCCTGCGCAGAAGCGCTGACCTTGTCGACCTTGACCGTGAACTTCTTGGTGAGCTCACCATTGCCGAGCACCTTGACGGGCTCGAACTCGCTCTTGGTGATGCGAGCGGCCTTAAGAGCGGCACCGTCGATCACAGCGCCGTCCTCGAACTTGCGCTCGAGACGCTCAACGTTAACAGCGGTGTACTCGATACGACGGGGGTTGCGGAAGCCCGGAAGCTTGGGCAGGCGCATGGCCAGCGGAGTCTGGCCACCCTCGAAGCCGGCACCCTTGGTGCCGCCAGAGCGGGAACCCTGGCCCTTCTGACCGCGGCCAGAAGTGGTGCCGTGACCCGAAGAATTGCCACGGCCGACGCGCTTGCGGTTCTTGGTGGAACCGGGCGCGGGAGTAAGATCGTGAAGCTGCATTTGCTACTCCTCTACAATCTCGACAAGGTGCTTGACCTTGAAGATCATGCCGCGGACGGACTCGTTGTCAGCAATCTCGCGAACCTCGCGGATCCTGTGGAGACCGAGGGCACGGACAGTACGGACCTGGTCCTGCTTGCAACCGTTGGTGCTGCGGACCTGCTTGATCTTGATGGTGTCAGCCATGCTTAGTTCTCCTTACCGACGAACATCTCGGAGACCGTCAGGCCACGGCGAGCCGCGACGTCCTCAGGGCTGGAGAGCTCCTTGAGGCCCTCGACGGCAGCCTTGATGATGTTGAGGCCGTTGTCGGTACCGAGGGACTTGGACAGGACGTTCTTGATGCCAGCAAGCTCGAAGAGGGGACGCACAGCGCCGCCGGCGATAACGCCGGTACCCTCGACAGCGGGCTTGATGATGATGCGGCCGGCACCAAAGTGGCCGAGAACCTCGTGCGGGATGGTGCCCTGCTCGGTCACCGGCACGTGGAACATGTTCTTCTTGGCATCGAGAGATGCCTTGGAGATGGCCATGGGCACCTCAGCGGACTTGCCCATGCCAACGCCGACGTTGCCCTTGCCGTCGCCAACGACGACGAGAGCGACGAGGCTCATGCGACGACCACCCTTGACGGTCTTCGACACGCGGTTGATGTAAACGACGCGCTCCTCGAACTCGGAGGCCTCGCGCTGCTGCTTCTGATTACGAGCCATGTGCTACATACCTCCTAGAACTCGAGACCGGCGGCACGAGCACCGTCGGCGAGGGCCTTGACGCGGCCATGGTAGATACGGCCACCGCGATCGAAGGCGACCTTGGTGATGCCGGCCTCGATGGCGCGCTTGCCAACGAGCTGACCGACCTTCTCCGCAGCCTCCTTGTTCGAGGTGTGGGTGCCCTTGAACTCGGCCTCGAGGGTCGAGGCAGAGACGAGCGTCAGGCTGGAGCCCTTGCTGTCGTCGATGATCTGGGCATAGATGTTGGCGTTAGTACGGGTCACGCGAAGACGCGGACGCTCGGAGGTACCCGAGACCTTGCCGCGAACACGACGCTGACGACGCTTGAGGCCTTCCAGCTTCGCCTTATGCTTGTTCATACGTAAACTCCTAAAAAGGTTGATCTTGCCAGCACCTGACGGGGTGCTGGTCTTATGCGAGTGAGTCGGTTACGACTACTTGGCGGCCTTACCCAGCTTGCGGCGGATGTGCTCGCCAACGTAGTGGATACCCTTGCCCTTGTAAGGCTCGGGAGGACGATGGCCGCGGATCTCAGCGGCGATCTGACCGACCTGCTGCTTGTTGATACCCTTGACGTTCACGTGGGTGTTGTCGGGAACCTCGAAGGTGATGCCCTCGGGAGCCTCGACGATCACGGGGTGCGAGAAGCCCAGGGAGAACTCGAGGTTCTTGCCCTTCTGCTGCACGCGGTAACCGACGCCGGCGAGCTCGAGCTTCTTCTCGAAGCCCTCGGAAACGCCAACAACCATGTTGTGGATGAGAGCGCGGGTGAGGCCGTGGCGGGCACGGGTCTCACGCTCGTCGTCGGGAC
>CABQNF010000135.1 GCA_902465465.1 uncultured Collinsella sp.
TAGAACATGCTAAAGGCGTACGCCGGGAAGATCGAACACACGCGGATATAGCCGATCGAGACGATGTTGGGATCGCTGTTGAACAGCGACAAGATCTCGCGTCCCAGGCCGACAATAACGATGATCGTGGTGAGTGCAACGATACCGCCTTCGACCAGGCAGACCTTGAGCGTTTTGGTGCAGCGGTCGATCTGGCGGGCACCGTGGTTTTGTCCCACAAAGGTGGTGCAAGCCTGGCTAAAGCTGTTGAGCAGGTTGTAGCATACGTACTCCAAGCTCATGGCGGCGCTCGATGCCGCCATGACCTCGGTGCCCAGGCTGTTGATAGCAGACTGGATGATGATGTTGGCGACGGCAAAGACGGCGCTCTGGATGCCGGCGGGCAGGCCGATCTTGACGATGCGCTTGAGGGCGACGGGGTCGATAGCCAGGTCGCGCGGGGTGACGCGGACGACGGAGTCGGTCTTGAGCAGGCGGATAAAGAGCGTGGCGGCGCTGACAGTGTAGGCGATAGCGGTGGCGATGGCGACGCCCGCGACGCCCCAGTGGAGTATGGGGACAAAGATGAGATCCAGGCCAATGTTGAGGACGGTGGACACGGCAAGTGCCTGCAGCGGCATGCGGGTGATGCCGACGGAGCGGAAGATCGCGGCCTCAAAGTTGTAGAGCAAGATCGAGGGCATGCTGAGCAAAAAGACGCGCAGGTAGAGCGAAGCGAGCGGCATGGTTTCGGCGGGAACATTGAGCGCGGCGAGCATGGGCTCGGCAAAGATCTCGCCCAGCGCAATGACGACAAAGCCCACGAGCGCCATTAAAATCGAGGTATGGACGGCGCGTTTGACCATGTTCTGATCGTTGCGGCCGATAGCGTTGGCGATGACCACGTTAGAGCCAAGCGACATGCCAATAAACAAGTTGAGCATAAGACTGGTAAGCGGAACATTGGAGCCGACCGCCGCCATGGCGAGGGTTCCCTGGTCACCCGAGAAGTTACCGATAATGACCGTGGCGATGAGGTTCGACAGCTGCTCCAAGATGCTCGTGGCGGCCACGGGGAAGGCGAACAGGGGAACATTGCGCCACAGCGATCCGGTGGTCATGTCAATGTGCTTAGATACGGTGTCAGCCATACGCTCTCAATCTCTAACATGCTCTTTTGTGCTTATTTGCGCAGACGATGATACTCCTAATCGCCTAGTCATTGGGGACGTTCTAAAACGATTACTCATTCAAGAACGTCCCCAATGACTAGGCGGGGAAGGCGTGCGACAATGGTGGGCGTTGTGTTGTTCGCGCTAAGGAGTTGCCATGTTGTTGTGTCCCGTTTGCCATGAGCCGTTGGTGGACGACGAGCGCGGTGCTGCATGCGCGGGCGGACACCGGTTTGACCGTGCGCGCGAGGGCTATCTATATCTGCTGCGCTCGTCCAAGAGCGGCGACTCCATGGGCGATCCCAAGTCGCAGGCGCGCAGCCGTCGTGACTTTCTGAACCGCGGATACTACGCGCCGTTGCGCGACGCAATGGTTGAGCTGGTGCGCAAGCAGGTGTCGGGGCGCGCTGCGTCTGCGAACGGTCCCATGACCTTACTCGATATTTGCTGCGGCGAGGGCTATTACACGAGTGCCATGGGCGCGGTACCGGGCGTGGATGCTTACGGGTTCGACCTGGGCAAAGAGATGGTGCGCCTGGCCGCCAGGCGCGGCGATGCGACCTATTTCGTAGCCAACATGAAGGATATCCCCGTGGCCGATGGCGCCTTCGATATGGTGACCGAGCTCTTCGCCCCCTTTAACGAGCGCGAGTTTGCCCGCGTGCTGGCACCAGAGGGCTCACTCTATACCGTGGTGCCGGGTGCCCGTCATCTGTTTGGGCTCAAGGAGGTGCTCTACGACACGCCGTACCTTAACGATGAGAAACTGCCGCAGACCACCGAGCTCGAGTTGGTCGGAACGCAGCGGGTGTCTGCGAACATTACGCTCCAGACTCAGGCCGACATCGAGGCGGTGTTCCAGATGACGCCGTACTACTACCGCACGCGCCCTGCCGACAAAGAGCGCCTGGCAAACTTGGACACGCTCCAGACCGATATCGACTTTATCATCGCCGAGTACCGCCACTAACCTACCAAAAAGGGACAGGTTTATTTTGGTAGGTTTTATCTGGGCAAACGTAAAGGGCCGACCGCGGAGATGCGCGATCGGCCCTTTTTAGTTGCTTGGCTGCAGAAGTTATGAGAAGCGAGCGCTTACAGGCGGTCCTTGTTCTCGGCCTTAACGGCGTGTGCCTGCTGAACAAAGAACAGGTCGTACACCACGATGACAAAGGCGACGATATTGACGGCGCTGCCGCCGAGCGCGGGAAGCGTGAGCGCGGCCTGCGCAATCGTGGCGATTGCGGCAACGATGCCGAGCTTAAACGCAGCATCCACCTGCGAAGGCTTGTTGGCGCCCTTGATGCCCGCAACACCTGCGGCGAGATCGATGAGGCCCTTGGCGACCAGCACGACCGCGGCGAGCATGGCGTTCGACCCGTACATGGAATCGAGGTTGCCGGTCGCGATGCCGGCGATTCCAATGACGAGACTGGCGATGCCCAGAACAAAATAAATCAGGGCAAGGATTTTGAGTGTCTTGCGAGCGGCGCTCATAGCTGGTCCTTTCGATGCGGGCGCGGAGAATCTGTCGCACCCAGGTTGCGGCACATATCGTGAAGCACATTGTAGTTCAACGCGGCGATGCATGCGCCTGAAAGCGCTTTGACCCCGCGCAGCCCACCCCAACCTTTCAAAAAGGAAAGCTGGACGTAAGCCAAATCGATGGCAGCCCATGTGCGGCGCTGCGATGATGAGGACGTAACAAGGAGCTGGTCTCAAGGAGGAGTCATGATGTACGGAGCAGGGCAAGTGCGTGAGCCGCGGTCGTTGGGAAGGCGCATGGGTGATTCTGTGATCGCTGCCGTGTGCACGGGATTGATGGCGGTGCTTTGCATTGCGATGCTGTGGACCATGTCGCATGTGGGACAATAGCGGACGGTTGGGTGCTGGCATAAACGGCACTCGCGTATTCGTTTTGCTTGCTAAGGAGTGCCCATGGGCGTCGTCGATCCCTTTTCTGTTGCTCGGGCCGCGGGGCTTGAGCTGATCGGGAAGTCCGAGGGCCTCACGCTCACCGACGGCACGATGGAGCTGCGTGCCGATTTTGACCGCATGCTTCCGCGGCTCAAGCAGGGCCGTCTGCAGCAAGAGCTGTTGGTGAAGGCTGCGCGCACAAAGGGGATCGAGCGACCATGGGCGATTGACGCTACGGCAGGCTTTGGCGAGGATTCGCTGCTGCTGGCGGCCGCGGGCTTTACCGTCGATCTGTATGAGCAGGATTGCGTGATCGCGGCACTCCTCAAGGATGCCTTGGATCGCGCGGCAGATGATCCGGCGCTTGCGGTTGCCGTGTCGCGTATGCGCTTACATGCGGGCGAGGACAGCATTGCCGGCCTTCGCCATACAGCTGAGCTGATCGGGCAGGGCGAGCTTGCCGCTCCCGACGTGGTGTATCTGGACCCCATGTTTCCCGGGCGCACCAAGAGCGCGGCGGTTAAAAAGAAGTTCCAACTCTTGCACCATCTGGAACAGCCGTGCGCCGATGAGGAGACGCTGGTCGAAGCTGCGCTTGCGGTGCATCCGCGCAAGGTGGTTATCAAGCGACCGGTGAAGGGGCCGCTGCTTGCCGGCGTTAAGCCGAGCTATCAACTTGCGGGCAAGGCCGTTCGCTACGATGTTTTGGTGCCGCCGCACCCGTAGCTTGCGCGCGATAGCTGGCGCTCCGTCAGTGCCGTGCCGAAGCGGCGCCTATTTCCAAGGGTGCGACGTCAGGTGCCATCCGCCGCAGTATTCGCATTTGTAGCAGGCCAGCCCGCGGCGTCCGCGGTTTTCGCAGTCGGCCATAACTGCCTCGGCCTCGGCACGCGTGTCGTAACGGTTTTTGCGCTCGCACGATTTGTAGCGCCAGGCTTCATCGCGCTCGGCGTCCAGGGCGTCGCGGCGCTCGTCCTCGCG
>CABQNF010000136.1 GCA_902465465.1 uncultured Collinsella sp.
GTGCTACTGATTATCGAGTACGCCCACATCCGCCAACGCATCGAACGCGACCGCAACCCGTACGGCGCCTAAATGGTGCAATGGAGGCAGCTAGTTTGCGATGGAATCTCCCCGACTGGGGTCTCGTTGCGGACAATATGCGCCACGCAAAACTAAGTGAGTAGACTTTTACCGAATCCCCGACCACACCGACAAAGCACAAGTCTGTGACCTGCGGTTTTATTGAGGCAAATATGATGGGTACTCGGCATTTCCAAAAAAGTCTACTCACTTAGCCAGCGGGCAGCCAAATGATTTTTAAATCCCCGTCCCAGAAAAATCATTTGGTGGGCAGAAAGGCAAAAGTAGTCAAAAAAGCCCCGTCCCAAATTAGCTACCCTGTGCGCCGATTATTCACCGGGCAGAATGCTTGCGTAGAACTCGGCCCCGTCGTCCAGACGCAGGATGCCTACACGGCCGAACTCCGACCCGGTGGCGGCGGCGCAGTCGATGTCGATGCGATCGGGTACGCCGGCGGTATCCTCGCCGCCCAGCCGCACAATCCGCCCGCGGCCCGACTCCTCATCGAGTCCCGCCAGGCCGCCGACCTCGCAATAACGTCCAAGCGACACCGTGGGCGTGTGACCGCTCACCACGACCGGACCCTTGCCCTCGGAAGAAAGCAGCCCCGTCGGCGCATCCCAGTAGCCGTGACGAATCCACAGCAAGTCATCGGACGACTGCACCGCAAGCATCTGCTGCAGTAGCTCGCGATCGGCATCCACCGCTCCCGCACCATCGGCACAATCAACCCCATGTTCAAGCAAAAACGCCCGCGCCGCCTCGGTCTGGATGCCTGCATGCACCAACAGGTACGGACGCTCGTCAGTCTCGGCCACCGCATAGAGCGGCAGCGTCGCCATCCAACGCACGAGCTCCTCGTACGCCTCAAATTCCATGTCGTTGAGCTGCTGACGGGTAGTCCAACCGCCGTTGATATCCCAGGTCTCGGCATCGAGCGGATCCTGGCCAATGATGGCATCGAGCATGATCTGCTCGTGATTGCCCTTGAGCACGCGAGCGTTGGGTAGCGAGCGCACGAGCTTAATAACGCCAACCGGATCGGGCCCGCGATCGATCATGTCACCCAGCACGTACAGCGTATCGTCGGACGCCAGCGAAATCTTGGACAGGGCCTCATCAAGCGCACGCACGTGCCCGTGAGCATCGGATGTCACATAGATCGCCATGGAACGCCTCTCTTTACATTGCGGCCGAAGCCCGGAGCCGCAACTAAAACTTCAAGTTGAACTTAAACGTTATCTATTGTACTCCGTTGCAATAAAGCTGGAAAGGGTTGCATACCGTCAACGGTCGCCAGCGCACGCCTGCCCACCCGCACCGCTCACGCCACGCCGCCTGGCCCAGCGCCCCGACCAGCGACGCTCCCGTCGCAGCCTCGTGTCGAAAATGCGCACGCCCGCAATCCAGGCCCATAAACCCACCATCTTTGGGTACAAATAACCGCAGATAACTGACCGTCCACGCCAACCACCCAGGAGCGGACACCATCCATGAACCAGATACTTCTTTTTATCGGCCTCGTTATTATTCTGTGCCTGACCATCAAACCCGTCGGCAAAAAGCTCCCCTTCCCCACCCTGCTCATCTTTATCGCGCTGGGCATGCTGCTGGGCGTCAACGGTCCGGCGCACATCGACTTTAGCGACTATGCGCTCACCGAAACCGCCTGCAGCACGGCGCTGCTGTTCATCATGTTCTACGGCGGCTTTAACACCAACATCGACCGTGCCAAACCTGTCGCCGCGCCCGCAGTGCTGCTGAGCACCCTCGGCGTCATCATCACCGCTGGCATTACGGGTGCGTTTGCGCACTTTGTACTGGGCTTCGACTGGATTGGCGGCCTACTGCTGGGCTCGGTCGTGGCGTCTACCGATGCGGCAAGCGTCTTTAGCGTGCTGCGCGAGCACAGCCTGTCGCTGAGAGGTGGCACCGACTCGCTGCTCGAGGTCGAATCGGGCTCCAACGATCCCGTCGCCTACATGCTCACCGCCGTGCTCGCCACACTCGCGGCCGGCGGCGACATTAACATCCCCGTGCTGCTGGCCAAGCAGATCATCCTGGGCGTGGGGCTGGGCCTTGCCATCGGTTGGGCATCGGGCCGTCTGATCGAGCGCGCGCATGCGACAGCCGAAGGCGCGCAGACCATCTTCTTGTTCGCCGTGGCGATCGTTGCCTACGCGCTGCCGAGCTATCTGGGCGGCAACGGCTTTTTGGCCGTGTACCTTGCCGGCATCGTGCTAGGCGCGAGCGACATCACCGGCAAAGTCGAGCTGGCGCACTTCTTCGACACCCTCACCGAGATGGCCGAGATGACCATCTTCTTTTTGCTCGGCCTGCTCGTGACGCCCGCCCGCCTGCCGCAAATGCTGCTGCCGGGCCTGGCACTCATGGCGTTTATGCTCTTCGTGAGCCGCCCCATCGCCGTCGGTCTGCTGTTGGTGCCCTTTAAGACGAACCCTCGCCAGGTGGCGCTCGTAAGCTGGGCGGGCCTGCGCGGAGCAGCATCGGTCGTCTTTAGTCTCTTTGCCGTGGTGTCCGGCGTTCCCGACGGTCACGACCTATTTGACCTGGTGTTTGTGATTGCCGTGTCGAGCATTGTGGTGCAGGGTTCGCTGCTGCCAGCAGTGGCGAAGAAACTCGATATGATCGATGCAGAAGGCGACGTACGCCGCACCTTTAACGATTACCGCGACGAAGAAGGTATGTCGTTCGTCAAGCTCAAGGTGGGAGCTGGACATCCGTTTGCCGGACGCTCGCTCGCGGATATTGGCAGTGCAACGGACATGCTTGTCGTCCTGGTGCTGCGCGACGGCGCTCATCCGGTGCTGCCCAACGGCGATACCGTGATCGAGGAAGGCGACCTTCTGGTGATGGCCGCACCAACGTTTGAAGAGCGTGCCGAGGTTACGCTACGCGAGGTCACCGTAACGCCCCATGGACGTCTGGCCGGTCAGCGCCTGTGCGACGTGCCGCAAGGCAAGCACCCCTTTATCGTCGTGATGCTCAAGCGCGACGGCCAAACGATCATCCCCGACGGCAACACCCTCATATACGCCGGCGACGAAGCCGTCATCGCTACGCTGGCATCGTAGCCATCCCCACCCATAAGTTGCGGTGAAATAGGGATTGAATAGGCCTTCCACCGGCCCAAACGGTCCCTATTTCACCGCAAGTTATTGAGGTGATGGGTTGAAAAACATTTGAATTGACACCGAAATGAAAAAAGCCGGGGAAAACGTCCCCGGCACTTGGAAGCCTTCTCTTTTGAGATGACTGACTTCTTTATATCACGAACGCTAGTTAGATGCCATTCATTGAGGGCTTTATCAGGCGCGGCATCCCATCCACATGGCGCCATTTGAAAGCCGTCCGATCTCATGCTATAAAGAAGTCGGTACCATCGAATAGAGGGACCTCCAAGAGCCGGGGGCTTCCCTCCGGCATTTTTTGTGCGCAAAGTCACCGCAACCCCTGCCTTGCCCCCCCCTAAGAGGGGCGGGGTAGCCGTCCCGAATTGGCAACATTTGAGCATCAATCGCCCCGGCTGGGGTCTCGTTGAGGACAATTAGCGTCTCTCAAAACCAAGTGAGTAGACTTTTGTCGAATCGCCGACCACGTCACCAAAGCACAAGTCTGTGACCTGCGGGTTTGTTGAAGCAAATTTGTCGGGTGCTCAGGATTTCCAAAAAAGTCTACCCACTTAGCCAGCGTGCGATCAAAATAGAACGGTCGCGAGCTCATTAGGCTCCATTGGGACGACTTATCGTGCATTTTCGCGCAGCTGCGGGTGCAGACGCCCTTCCCAAATTAGCTACCCTAGTCATCGTCGACGGCAAAGTCGCGGAGGTCGAGACCTTCGTGTTCGGCTCGGGCTAGGAGCTCTTGCGGCGACTCATCCTCGATATCCACTACGTCGAGCATGGCGGCGGGAAAGCCCACGCCCACCGCACTCCCCGCGCGGTCGAGCAGGCTCTCGCGCA
>CABQNF010000137.1 GCA_902465465.1 uncultured Collinsella sp.
TTGGGACCGACGATGACGGTCAGGCCCGGCTCAAACGTCATATGGGCGCGGTCGGCAAACGACTTGAACCCTTTGAGCGTGAGGGACTTGAGATACACGGTTCCTCGCTTACACGTGCTTCTTGTTCAGAATCACGCCGTTGGTGGTGTAACCCATGCGGTCGAGCGCTTCGAGCGCGGCAGCTCCCTCGGCTTCCTTCTTTGAGGAGCCGGAGCCGCGACCCTGGCGAATACCATCGATCAAAACCACAGCGGTAAAGGTGGGCGCATGCGCCGGGCCCTCGGAGCCAACGAGCTTGTACGCCGGAGGTTCGTGACCGTCGGCTTGCACGCACTCCTGCAAAAACGACTTGGGGTTCGCAGGATGCTCGGCACGCTCGGAAGCCAAATGCGGCTTAAGCGTACGGTGAATGAACTCCGCCGCAACGTCCCAGCCGGCATCCAGGTACAGCGCGCCCACGAGCGACTCATAGACGTTCTCGAGGGCCGAATGCAGGCCGCGCGCACCGGTACCGGTCTCGGAGGCACCAAAGATGATGATGTCGTCGATGCCCAGCTCGTGAGAAACCTCGGACAGCGTAGCGCCCGAGACAAGCGACACCTTCAAGCGCGTGAGCTTGCCCTCGTCAAACTCCGGATAGGACTCAAACAGGGAGCGTGCGACCACAGCGCCCAAAATGGAATCGCCCAAGAACTCAAGGCGCTCATAGCTGGCAGAAACCGGCTGGCCCTCGACTGCCGAGGGATGCGTAAGCGCCGCGCGCAGCAGCACCTTATTGTTGAACTCGTGGCCCAGGATTTCCTGGGCGCGCGTAAGTCGGTCGGATAAAGCCAAGACTTAAGCCTCCTTGGCAGCTTCGATAGCGTCGACGGCGTCGGCGACAGAGTTGAGCGAGAGCAGGGTCTCGTCATCGATCTCGAGGTTGAACTCGTCCTCGATAGCCGTAACCAGCTGCAGGCGCTCGAGCGAGTTGGCATCGAGGTCGTCAAAGGTGGTCTCCTCGCTAATTTCGGCAACATCGACGCCCAGAACGTCAGCAGCGACCTCGGCGATCTTGTCGAAGATTTCGGAGCGGTCCATAGCGCTTCCTCTCATAGTGCATGAATACCAAAAGAATGGTACCGCCCGGGCGGTACCAAGACACGGTTCTGATTCTACCCCACGACGTGCACCGCGAAGCACATAACAGCGCTCTAACTCGCTCTTATAAAACGATACCGTCCATAGAGTTGGCGACATTCTCGACCAGCCCGGCGCGCACGGCTTCGGCCGCCGCGAGCGTACCGTTTTTGACAGCCTCGACCGAGGTGGCACCATGGCCGATCAGGACCACGCCGCGCAGGCCCAAAAGAATCGCGCCGCCCTTGGCGTCGCCCGAAAGTTTGGCTTTAATCTCGCGCATCTGCTTTTTGATGAGCAGCGCGGCAATCTTGGTGCCGAGCGAAGACATAAAGACACCCTTGAGCTCCTGCAGCAAAAACTTGGCAGCGCCCTCGGTGGCCTTGAGCGCAATATTGCCCGACATACCATCGGCAACGACGACATCGAAGTTGCCTGAGGTGAGGTCGGTGCCCTCGCAGTTACCAACAAAGCCGGGAACGGCGGCCTTCATAGCAGGGAAACAGGCCTTGGTAAAGTTAGAACCCTTCTCGTCCTCGGTGCCGTTGGCAAGCAGGCCCACGCGAGGATGCTCGATGCCCAGGACGACGCGGGCATAGGCGCTGCCCATCTGGGCAAAACGCACCATATCGTCAACCTCGACATCGGGGTTGGCACCCATGTCGCACAGCACCGTCAGACCGCCGGCGCGATTGGGCAGCGCATTGGTCAGACAGGGGCGCACCGGCTGCTTCTTGCCTTCGGCCTGATACCTAAACGGCGTCACGTAGGCGGTGGCGGCAGCGGTCATGGCACCGGTCGAGCCGGCCGAGAAAAACGCGTCCGCATTGCCCTTCTTAATGGCACGGCATGCAAGCACGATCGAGGACTTGCGCTTAGTCATCACGGCGCGGATGGGATCGTCCTCCATGCTGATGACATCGGGGGCCTCCAGAGCCTCCACGCGGGCATGCGCTGCGGCAAAGGGGTTGACGATTTCGGCCGGGCCAGCCGCCAAGACCTCGATATCGGGATCGGCGGCAAGCGCAGCCTCGATACCATCGAGAACAACCTGAGGTTTCTCGTCTCCGCCCACAACGTCTACACAAACGCGAACGTTACTCATATACATGCTCCTTATACAAAAATGGCCGACTCATTGAGCCGGCCATTGTGGTTCCATTTGGAACGGCATCGCATCCAGAGTATACCGTTACTCGGTAACGATAACCTCGCGGTCCTTGTAGAAACCGCAGCTGGGGCACACGTGGTGCGGAAGCTTGACAGCGCCGCAACGGGGGCACGTGGACTGAGCCGCAGCCGAGATCTTCATGTTGGCGGAACGACGGGTGTGAGTGCGGATACGACCCTGCTTTTGTTTAGGTACGGGCATAGTGACCTTCCTTATGAACTATCCAGTGTGGCGATTACGCGCAAGTAGCGATACTACCACAGTTTTACTCATCAAGCTTGAGATTCTTCAATGCTGCAAATGGATTTTCCGTGGCAGCGGCCCATTCCGCCTCTGCCTGGGCGGCGCAATCGCATTGCTCGACGTTGAGATTGCAACCGCATGTGGGGCACAGACCACGGCAATCGGGCTTGCAGAGCACCACAAACGGCGTGTCCATAACGACCGCGTCATTGATGGGCTCGCCCAGATCGACGATGCGGTCCTCACCCAGGAGCTCGTAGCCGTCCTCGTAGGCCTCGGGATCCTCGGGCTCCTCAAAGAGGTAGAACTCCTCGATCTCGCCGGCGATATCAAACGAGGCGGGCTCCAGGCAACGGTCGCACTCGCCGGTGGCGTGCGCGCGGACCATGCCCGTGAGCAAGACACCGGTACCGGCATTGGTAAAGACAACGTCGTAGTCGATGCCGTCCTGAAGCTGGTACTCCTTCTCGCCCACCGTGTAGGTGGCGACATCGACCTTACCGGTCAGCGGATACGAATCTCCAGGAAACTCGAGCTGCTCGGAAAGATCGACGGTAACGCTCGGAAACTCAGCCATTACCACTGACCATTCTGTTGGGCGGCACCCTCGTTGAGCTGCTGACGGCAACGGGTAACGGTGCCAGTCAGGCTCTTGAGGTTCTCCTCCAGGTGCGTAAAGACCTGCTCCGCGTAGTCCTCGGCAGCATAACGCGTCTCGCGCTCGTACTGCTGGGCACGATCGCGGATGTCGTCGGCCTGCTGCTGCGCAAGGCGGACGATCTCCTGCTCACCGGCAATGGTGAGGGCCTGCTGCTGAGCGTCGGCGATGATGGAATCAGCCTGAGCGGCGGCGGAAGCCATAAGCTCCTCGCGCTCCTTAAGGATACGGCGGGATTTCTGCCACTCCTCGGGATAGCTCATGCGGATCTCGTCGAGGATATTGAAGAACACGTCGGCGTCGATGACCTTGAACTGAGCGTTCTTGCCGAAAGGCGGCTTGGCTTCCTCGATCAGCCCTTCGAGCTCATCGACCAAGCTGACGATCCTATCGCCAGGAAAATTCTCGCCCGGCATCCGGTCTCCTTTCATAGGTAACTTATCATCGTGCTAGTTTACCACATGCCACCAGGCAATAAAAAACGTCACGAAAAGCGATGTCTGAGCGCTTCGACCACGTTGGGCGGCACAAACGTCGATACATCGCTGCCGAGCGAGGCGATCTGGCGAACGACCGAGCTCGAGATGTAACCGTACTGCGGAGCACTCATGACAAAGATGGACTCCAGCTCGCTATCCAAGCGATAATTGAGGTCGGCCTGCTGCAGCTCATACTCAAAGTCGGTCATGGCGCGCAGGCCCTTGACCACGGCCCCCGCCCCCTGCTCACGAGCGAAGTCGACCAAGAGGCCGGTAAAGGGCAGGACTTCGACGCCG
>CABQNF010000138.1 GCA_902465465.1 uncultured Collinsella sp.
CACAAACCCCCGAAGAGCCAAAATAATCGAGCCGTTATCGATGCAGATGACGCGGTCGGCGGCGCGATCGAGGTCGGACGTAATGTGGCTCGAGAGCAGCACGCTGTGCTGACCGTCGGCGACAAAGGCAAGCAGCTCATCGAGCAGTTCCTCGCGTGCCATGGGATCGAGGCCTGCGGTGGCTTCGTCCAAAACGAGCAGTTTGGCATTGTGACTGAGTGCACAGGCAAGCTGCAGTTTCATGCCCATGCCGCGGGAGAGGTCCTTGACCTTTGCCTTGGGATCGAGGCCAAATCGGTTGATGAGGCTAGCGAAGGTGTCGTGGCTCCAGGTGGGGTACGCCGGGCTTACGAGTGCCTCAACTTCGGTCACCTTGAGCGTGGAAGGGAAGGGACACGTGTCCAGCACGAGGCCGACACGGGCACGTAGACAACGCTGTGTCTCATCGGGTGCGTCGGCGCCACAGCGCTGCCCAAACAGGCGCACTTCGCCGGCATCGAGTTTGATAAGCCCAAGCGCGGCGCGAATGGTCGTCGTCTTGCCGGCGCCATTTGCGCCCACAAAGCCAACGATCTGGCCGGGCTCCACAGCGAGCGTGACGTCGCGCAGTGAAAAGCGGTCGCTCACACGGCGTGAGATACCTTTGAGTTCTAAAAGGTTTTGCATGGTATAGCCTTTCTTGCAGATGGCTACTGCATGGTTTCGGGGGCTACCAGGTCGAGCATCTCGTGCAGCTTGTCGCGCGTGACGCCCAGGGTTTCGGCTTGGCTCGCCGCTTTCGCAAGTAGCTCTTCGATATGGCAGAGCTGGTTTTCGCGCAAGAGTTCTTGGTTGCCCTCGGCGACAAAGCAGCCCTTGCCCTGCACGGTGCAGATAAACCCGAGCTGCTCCAGGTCGGCGTAGGCGCGCTTGGTGGTGATGACGCTCACGCCAAGATCGCTCGCGAGTGCACGGATGCTGGGGAGTTTGGCTCCCGCAGCGAGCGTGCCCGAAAGGATTTGAGCTTTGACTTGCGAGGTTATCTGCTCGTAGATGGGCTTGTCGCTCGAATTGGATAGGATGATGTCCACAGCGGCTCCTTAGCTGATGGGCTACACGTGTATATAACCGGTAAGCACAGTATATATACACTATATACAGTTATGCAAGAGGCAAATATGGATTGTCCGCTCGTTCATTCATCTCAATCTGTAACATCTGGAACCGATTTGGACGGCTACCTGTTACAGATTGAGATTTTGCCGGCGGGCCCCACCTGGTTGTCTCAATCTGTAACAACTGGAGAAGATTTTGGCTGCTAGATGTTACAGATCGAGACATTGTCCAACCGTCTATCCTTATATCTCAATCTGTAACAGATGGACCCGTTTTGAGTGGCTAGATGTTACAGATTGAGATCTTTCTGGGACGCCCACCTGGTTGTCTAAATCTGTAACAGGTAGAGGTTCAAAAACCGTCTAGATGTTACAGATCGAGACAAACTGCTGCGGAGTGCCGCCATCGACTGCTACCCCATGCCCCATCTGATGAATTTGTCCTGATAGGCGCTCTAAAACGGGATTTCGCGGCTACAATAGTGCGGTTACAACGACGTAATGCACTCAATGCAAGAAAGGATCCGCATGGCAAGCCTGTCGGATGAAATCTCGTCGCGCCGCACATTCGCGATCATCAGCCACCCGGACGCCGGTAAGACCACGCTTACCGAGAAGCTGCTGCTCTATACCGGCAGCATCCAGACTGCCGGCTCGGTCAAGGGCAAGAGCTCGGCCAAGCATGCCGTCTCGGACTGGATGGACATCGAGAAGGAGCGCGGTATCTCCGTTACCTCCTCGGTCCTGCAGTTCACCTATAACGGCGCCTGCGTCAACATCCTCGATACCCCCGGCCACCAGGACTTCTCGGAGGATACCTACCGTACCCTTATGGCCGCCGATGCTGCGGTCATGGTCATCGACGGCGCCAAGGGCGTCGAGGCCCAGACCAAAAAGCTCTTTAAGGTCTGTACGCTGCGCCACATTCCCATCTTCACCTTTGTGAACAAGCTCGACCACGAGGCTCGCGATCCATTTGAGCTCATGGAAGAGATCGAAAACGTTCTGGGCATCAATACGTATCCTATGAATTGGCCGATCGGCAGCGGCCGCAACTTTCGCGGCGTGTTCGACCGTCAGACCCGTCGCGTCATTGCCTTTGAGGGCGACGGCCACGCCAACGCCACCAAGAAGGTCGCCGAGGTCGAGGCCGAGCTGGGCGACCCCGCTATGGACGAGCTCATCGGCGAGGAGAACCATAAGAACCTGATGGACGACATCGAGCTGCTCGATGGTGCCGGCGACGAGCTCGATTTGGATGCCGTGGCCTGCGGCAAGCTGAGCCCGGCGTTCTTTGGCTCGGCGCTTACCAACTTTGGCGTGGAGCCCTTCCTCAAGGAGTTCCTGCGTCTGGCCCCGACGCCGCGCGCCTATACCGATACGCTCACCGGCGAGCCGGTCGATCCCTGCCGCGACGACTTTAGCGGCTTTGTGTTTAAGATCCAGGCCAACATGGACAAGAACCACCGAGACCGCATCGCCTTTGTGCGCATTTGCTCGGGCAAGTTCGAGCGCGGCATGGACGCCTTCCATATGCAGGGCAACCGCAAGCTTAAGCTTGCCACGGGCACGTCGATGATGGCCGATGACCGTGCCATCGTGGACGAGGCGTACGCGGGCGATATCGTGGGCCTGTTCGATCCGGGTATCTTTAGCATCGGCGACACCGTGTGCTCTGGCAAGCACCACGTGCAGTATCCGCAGATCCCGACGTTTGCCCCCGAGATGTTCGCTCGCATTACGCAGGTTGATACGCTCAAGCGCAAGCAGTTCGTCAAGGGTATGGAGGAGCTTGCCCAGGAGGGTGCTATCCAGATCTTCCGCGAGCTGGGTGCCGGCATGGAGAGCGTCATTGTGGGCGTGGTCGGCGTGCTGCAGTTTGAGGTGCTCGAGCGCCGCCTCAAGGCCGAGTACCGTGTTGAGGTTCGTCGCCAGCCGCTGCCCTATACGGACATCCGCTGGATCCAGAACGACCCCGACACCATCGATATCCCGGGCCTTTCGCTCACGCGCGACACGCTACGCGTCGAGGACATGCGCGGCGGTAAGCTGCTGCTGTTCACAAGTCCGTGGAACGTGGATTGGGCAACCGATCACAACCCCGATCTTATCCTGTCGGAGTTTGGCAACGTAGCCTTTTAACGCATCGACGCGGTGGTCCTGCGGTGCCGCCGCGCCGTTTGCTTGCCTGATGCCGTGCGAGCGGCTATCATACCCACCGTCGTCTCAAGACCGGGGCGTCCGAGCAGTTCGGGTCCGATATCCTGCTCGTTAAACCTAAAACCAAAGGAGTACATAATGATCAAGAAGGTCATGGAGGACTACAAGGTCCTGTTGCGGAGCATTCCCGCGGCAACGGTTTCGCTGTTTTTCGTGAGCGTCATCATGATGAACCTGCTGGCCAACAAAGAGCTTATCAGCTTGCCGTATCTGGCACTCGATTGCGGCTTTGTGGTGAGCTGGGTTTCGTTTTTGTGTCAGGACATGATTTGCAAGCGCTTTGGCGCCAAGGCATCCATCAAAATCTCTATCCTCGCACTGGCGGTCAACCTCGCCGTGAGCCTGTGCTTTTGGGCCTGCTCGCTCACACCCGGCATGTGGGGCGCCTACTACGACACGGGCATGATCGAGGTCAACACCGCCCTTAACGCCACCATCGGCGGCACCTGGTACGTGGTGCTGGGCTCTTCGCTGGCAATGCTCGTTTCTGCCGTGGTTAACTCCACGCTCAACCAGTCGCTCGGCCGTATGCTCAAAAAGAACAACTTCGCGAGCTTTGCCTTCCGCTCCTATGTGTCTACGGGCGTTGGCCAGTTTATCGACAACCTGGTCTTTGCCGTTGTGGTAAGCCACACGTTCTTTGGCTG
>CABQNF010000139.1 GCA_902465465.1 uncultured Collinsella sp.
AATCGACGACGTCAAGCGCACATTGCGCCGTCGCAACCCGCTCGTCGAGCTTGTCTGCGTGGGCGCAAAGGTCCAGGGCGAGGGTGCGCCGGCAGAGCTTATTGAAGGCTTGCGCCGCGCCGCTGCCATTACGCCGGCGCCCGATTGCATTTTGCTCGTGCGTGGCGGCGGTTCCTTCGAGGACCTCATGACCTTTAACGACGAGGAGCTTGCCCGTGCGGTGGCAGCCTGTCCCGTGCCTGTGGTGACGGGCATTGGGCATGAGCCCGATACCTCGATCTGCGACATGGTGGGCGACCGTCGCGCCTCCACGCCAACGGCAGCGGCGGAATCGGTGGCACCGGCTATGACGGAGTTGGCCGACGTGCTCGAGACGCGCCATCAGCGTCTGGGCGCCGCGATGGCTTCGATGATCGGGTCGAATCAGGTTGATCTGGAAATGCTCAACCAGCGCGGTCGTCGTGCTTGGGACACCTATACGGCTCGTCTGGGCGATGCGCTCGATGCCGCCGCGTGCCGCCCGTGCCTCAACGATCCAACGTTTATGGTCGAGCGTCGCGAGTCTGAGCTTGCCTTGACGGCCGATCGTCTGTCCGGCGCCATAACGCGTTCGGTCGGGGCCTTCCGTTCCAACTTCGAGCGTCTGCCCGAGCGCTTGATCGCAAGCACCTCGGGGCTCGATGGCAAGCGCCATGCGCTCACGCTTGCGAGTTCCCGCCTGGAGCATCAGGGGCGCACGATGCTCAACAAGCCCGCGTCCGACCTGGGCCGTGCGGCAGCCTCACTCGATGCCCTGTCACCGCTCAAGGTGCTTGCTCGCGGCTATTCCATCGCGTACAGCGATGATGGTGTGGCCACGAGCGCCAAGACCTTTAAGCCCGGCGACGCCATCCGCGTGCGCATGGCAGACGGCAACGTGGCTGCAACGGTCGATACGGTCGAGTAGGCCGCGTTTCATAGCGATAAACCTTTAGGAAAGGAAACAGATATGGCAGAGAAGACCCCGGTCGAGCAGCTTACGTACAAGCAGGCCTCGCAGGAGCTGGAACTCATCATCCGCAGCTTGGAGTCGGGCGATATGGAGCTTGAGGAGTCGCTCGAGAGCTATACCCGCGGCGTCGAGCTCCTCAAGAGCCTGCGCACCCGTCTCTCCGATGCCGAGCAGAAGGTCTCGGTACTCCTTAAGGACGTCGACGGCAACGACGTGCTCGCCGACGGCGAAGCTGCCAACACGGACGACAACCTCTCGTTCTAGCCATCCCGACCAAATATAATTACCTTGGTCTGCGAGAAAGGAACCAACCATGTGTGATTGCATCTTCTGCAAAATTGCCAACCACGAGATCCCCTCGACCGTCGTTTACGAGGACGACCAAGTCATCGCCTTCGACGACCTCAATCCCCAGGCGCCGGTCCACACGCTCGTGATCCCCAAGAAGCACTACAGCGACATCGCCGATAACGTGCCGGCCGAGACCATGGGCGCCATGGCTCACGCCATCCAGGAGGTCGCTAAGGCCAAGGGCTTGGAGGACGGTTTCCGCGTCATCTCCAACAAGGGCGTCAACGCCGGCCAGACCGTCATGCACTTCCACATGCACGTTCTCGGCGGCAAGAACCTGGGCGAGAACCTCATCTGAGGGCGCTTCTTCCTTGCAATGAAACGGAAGCTCAAGCACCGATAACTTATATATCAACGCAATAAACCCGAGCGCGAGGGCGTTTGGGTTTATTATTGAAGCGTATGTAACCTGGCGGCGCCACACCGCCTGTTAGTAGGGAGACACATGAACGTTCTGGTCGTCAACGCGGGATCTTCGACCCTTAAGTATCAGGTCATCGATACCAAGTCCCACAAGGTGTCCGCAAAGGGCTCCTGCGAGCGCGTCTGCTTTACCGGCGGTACCTTCACCCACGCTGCCAACGGTTCCAAGAAGGTGACCGAGAACATCGAGTTCCCCGACCACAAGGTCGCCATCGAGGTCGTCCTGAAGGACCTCGAGGCCAACGGCGTCAAGATCGAGGGCATCGGCCACCGTATCGTTCAGGGCGGTTGGTACTTCGGCGATTCCTCCCTCGTCGACGAGGACGTCCTCGCCAAGATCCGCGAGGTCGCTCCGCTCGCCCCGCTGCACAACAACCCCGAGGCCAACGTTATCGAGTACTGCCTGGAGCAGTATCCCGACCTGCCCAACGTCACGGTCTACGACACTGCTTTCCACTTCAATATGCCCGAGGTCGCCAAGACCTACGCCCTGCCCAAGGACGTCTGCGACAAGCTGCACATCCGTAAGTACGGCGCCCACGGCACCAGCTACCGTTACATCTCCAAGAAGGTCGCCGAGATGACCAACGGCGAGGCTCGCAAGGTCGTCGTGTGCCATATCGGCTCCGGTGCTTCCCTGTGCGCCATCGAGGACGGCAAGTGCATGGACACCACCATGGGTCTCACCCCGCTCGACGGCGTCATGATGGGAACTCGCTGCGGCTCTATCGACCCGGCTACCGTGTGCTACCTGCAGCGCGAGGGTGGCTACACCTTCGACGAGGTCGACGAGATGATGAACAAGAAGTCCGGCCTTTTGGCTGTGACCGGCGGCAAGACCAACGACTGCCGCAACGTCGAGGAGCTCGCCGCCGCTGGTGACCCCGATGCTCAGCTCGCCTTCGACATGTTTGTCTACAAGATTGCCGCTAAGGCAGCCGAGATGGCTACTTCTATGTGCGGTATGGACACCCTGGTCTTTACTGCCGGCATCGGCGAGCACGCTCCGGCTGTCCGCGCTGGCGTGGCCGACCGTCTGGCCTTTATGGGCGTCAAGATGGATCATGCCCGCAACGCCCTGCGTGGCGACGGCGCTTGGTGCCTGTCTGCCAAGGATTCCAAGGTCAAGATTTTCGTCATCCCCACGGACGAGGAGTTCATGATCGCCTCCGACGTCGAGCGCATCGTCAACGGCAAGTAATTGCAAAAGGGGAGGGGCTGGACGACCGAGCGCCGTTCGGCCCCTCTTTTGTGCTCGTTGGGCGATATGCCTGATAGCTATTTATCAAGTTGTGATAACTTCTTATTAAAATGCGGCCGCCTTAAGGGGTCTGCGTCGACCGTATTGCACTGCAAAGGAGTCTCATGAACGTACTTGTTGTTAACGCCGGCAGCTCAAGCCTCAAATATCAGCTTTTGGATACCGATACTCGCGAGGTTTTCGCCAAGGGCAACTGCGAACGTATCGGTTCGGACATGGGCATCTTTGGCCACTCCGAGAACGGTGGCGCCAAGCAGACCGAGGAGGTCCCCTTCCCGGATCATCGTTCGGCTATCGCGCGTGTGCTCGAGGAGCTCGAGAAGACCGACTTTACGATCGATGGCATCGGCCACCGTATCGTTCAGGGTGGCTGGCACTTCGATGATTCCGCGGTCGTCGACGACGAGGTCATGGCTAAGATTCTCGAGGTGGCACCGCTTGCTCCGCTGCACAACTACGGCGAGGCCGCAGCGATTGAGTATTGCCGTGAGAAGTATCCGGAGCTGCCCAACGTGGCGGTCTTCGACACCTCGTTCCACATGACCATGCCCGAGGTTGCCTACACCTACGCGCTGCCCAAGGACGTTTGCGACAAGTACCACGTGCGCAAGTACGGCGCCCACGGCACGAGCCACCGCTATGAGTGGATGATGGCCAAGGAGATCCTGGGTTCGCGCTGCCACCGCCTGCTTTCGTGCCATCTGGGCAACGGTGCTTCGCTCGCTGCTATCGAGGACGGCGTGTGCCGCGACACCACGATGGGTCTCACGCCGCTCGATGGCCTGATGATGGGCACCCGTTGTGGTTCCATCGACCCGGCCACCGTGTGCTACCTGCAGCGCGAGGGCGGCTACAGCTACCAGGAAGTCGATGACATGATGAACAAGCAGTCTGGTCTGCTTGCCATCTCGGG